>JAYUSC010000587.1:0-2922 GCA_043755885.1 Pseudanabaena sp.
GGGTTTTATATGCACATGTTATTTAGTTTTCATTCCTAATCATTAAAATGATCGCAATAATTCGCATTTTGAATTGAGTTAAATTAGAACAAAATTCCAGCCCAGCCTTATAATTATTAATTGTCAAAAAATTGTTGGTTGCTGGAGATCGCTATATTTTTATCGTCAGCAACTCAAGATAATTAAGCAATACCATTTTGTTAGGAGTAACCGCTTTGGAAGTCGCGCAACTGTTGGAACTATACAGACAGGGACAACGTAACTTTTCCAACATAGATTTAAGTAACGCTGAATTACGCAGTGTAGTTTTGATTGGTATTGATTTGCGTGGGTCTACTTTGAACAAAGCCGATTTGAGTAGCGCTAATTTAATTGAGGCGAACTTGACTGGGGCAAACTTGATTGAAACAAATCTTAGAGGTGCTTTGCTAAGAGGCACAAAGTTTTCTGATGCAGACCTAAGTTGGGCAAATTTAACTTGGTCAAATTCTTCCAACAGCAAATTTATTCGAGCCAACCTTAGTGTCACTAATTTTAGTGGGGCAAATCTGATTGAAGCCGATTTTACTGGTTCAATTATGAAAGGGGCAAATTTGCGGGGTACAAATCTGCGAGGTGCAATAATGAATAATTTGCGAACCTGTGCGGATACAGAGTTTACAGGTGTTCGGAACTTGGACGATCGCACTCGCTCATATCTCTGTGCGATCGCAAGTGGTACGCATCCATTTACCAAAAATGACAGCCGCCAAACTTTAGGCTGTCCAATTTAATGCGATCGCACCGCCGATCTCTAGGGTTGCTCTGTGAGTTGGAGTAAATAAGGAAAAGAAGTATTTTCCTCATAAGATCCAACCCATATTTCATAAGTTCCTTCTAGCCAGTCGCCACTAATCTCTGGGTTGCGATCGCTAACATCGTCACTACACCAACTGCCACCAGGTCCGCGCACTAGCAAAATTGTATCGCCAGAGCTTTTGACTTGCATGTTGAGATATTTAAATGGTTTAGTCAGCGTAATTTTGTGATCTGGCTCTGTGTCAATAAAGCCAATACAGTCGCCAGTTTCAGTCACTTTGCGCCCAGATTTTTTTTGAGTCTCGACTCCACCGCCGCTGATACCGCGCAATTGGATCTCTTTCGGCGTAAATCTTGGTGCGATCGCAATATCTTCAAACATTTTCACAAAACTAGCTTTTTTGCTTGAGCTAATTTCTGGCTTTTCTGGTCTGGTAATCTCGATGGTTGTGCTTGGCTTCAAGCTTGGCTTAGGCTGCGATCGCAAAGGTGTCGTCACAGCGAACATGGCGGTGGTCATAGCTGTAAATGTAATTAGCGATCGCGCGGCAAATTTTCTCATGACACAAATATATTGGTTCTAAGAAGTAGATTTTAGCATTCTGTACCAAAGGATCAAAGATGGCGCAAAGCGCCATCTTTGATCCTTTGGTTTTCGATATAATCAAAATGAATGAGAAATGAAAGAGCTTAGATAAAAACATGGCAGCGATAGGCATCATGACCGCACAGGTACGTCCCGAACGTGAGATCGGACAAATCCATGTTTATGACGGCACAGGCAAAGGCAAATCACAGGCGGCGTTGGGCGTAGTCTTGCGATCGCTAGGCTTAGGTATGTCCGACACATCACCATTCGGCACAAGAATTTTGTTATTGCGGTTTCTCAAAGGGGCTGAACGTGAATATGCTGAAGATGCAGCGATTTCGGCTTTGCAACAGGGATTTCCCCATTTAATTGATCATGTGCGGACTGGACGAGCCGAATTTTTTGATGCCGAACATGTCACTCCTTTTGATCGCCAAGAAGCAGAACGAGGTTGGGCGATCGCAAAAGGTGCGATGGCTTCAGGGCTTTACTCAGTCGTAGTCTTAGACGAGATTAATCCCGTACTGGATTTGGGATTAATTCCTGTCGATCGCGTTGTCAAAGATTTAAAAAATAAACTACCGCATCTCGAAGTAATCTGCACAGGACGCGGCGCACCGCAATCACTGATCGATATTGCAGATCTGCACTCAGAAATGCGATCGCATGATGAGGCCCATGCCGAGAAATATGGTGTGACGGGAATCGAGATTTATACAGGTGCAGGTAAAGGTAAAAGCACTTCGGCATTAGGGCGATCGCTAAAGGCGATCGGTACAGGCATTAGTCGTGACTTATCACACCGAGTTTTGATTATGCAATGGCTCAAGGGCGGTGCTGGCTATACCGAAGATGCGGCGATCGCCGCTCTCAAACGCGGTTATCCCCATGTGATCGATCATCAGCGTTGTGGACGCGATGCGATCGTCTGGCGCGGACAACAGCAAGAAATGGACTGCATCGAAGCGCAACGCGGTTGGGAAATTGCTCAAGCTGCGATCGCATCTGGACTTTATAAAACGATCATTCTCGATGAGCTAAATCCCACCGTTGATCTGGATTTATTACCCGTGGAGCCAATCTGCCAAGCATTACTCAAAAAATCTCGTGACACCGAAATCATCATCACAGGTCGATGTTTCAATCAGCCTGCCTATTTCGATCTTGCGTCTGTGCATTCTGAAATGGTCTGTCATAAACATTATGCGGAAAAGGGCGTAGATCTTAAGCGTGGTGTAGATTTTTAATCGGTGAGCTTCAGCCAAGGTTAAATCTAACCAAGCAAAAATCCAAACACAATTTGTTGTACACAAATTCCTAGATGTCAGTTTTGGGATACAACTTCATCAACGCTTGCACCTGTTCTGCATGATAAGAACTGCGCGTAAGCGGCGAAGACACTACTTGCAAAAATCCCATCGCTTCACCAGCAATTCGCCATGATTCAAACTGCTCAGGTGTTACGAACTCATGTAGGGTCAAATGCTTCGCCGAGGGTTGCAGGTATTGACCGATGGTAATAATATCGCAATCCA
>JAYUSC010000588.1:0-2918 GCA_043755885.1 Pseudanabaena sp.
CCCCGTCGGGGCGCACTCTCACAAACTATTTAATCTCACAAATGAATTAGGATTGCTATATTTCTTAGATGTTTGATTTGCTTGATTTATTTAATTAACTTAATAAATTAAACCTTAATTTAACGAACTTTAATGTTTGATTTGTCTGACTTATTGTTTTTACAAATACAAGTTGTGCAAAATTATTGAATATGATATTGCTACATTCCACAAAATCTTAGGAACATTTAGTTTAGATATACAGTCATTCACGGATATACATAAATATGTATAGGAGAAAAACTCAAAATGACAAATCAAACTAGACGTTCTAGCACTGCATTACTTGTTGCTGCTAGCTTTATTGGTAGCTCTGCAATTTCTTTGTTCAGCGCAACCTCTGCATTTGCTCAGACTACATTTAATGATGTGCCTACAGGTTATTGGGCGCAGACTTTTATTCAAGAGTTAGCCTCAAGAGACATTATTAAAGGCTTTCCTGATGGGGGATTTCGTCCAAACGATCCAGTAACTAGAGCGCAATTTGCAGCGATGCTTAGCAAAGCTGTAAAGAAAGCACCGATGCGGGGTGGGGTCACTTTTGTTGATGTTGATTCAAGCTATTGGGCAGCTTCTGCGATTCAAACTTCATACACAACAGGTTTTATGTCTGGCTACCCAGGCAACGTTTTTGAACCTACCCAAAATATTCCGCGTGTACAAGTTTTGGTTTCCCTTGCTAATGGCTTAAATTATTCTGCTACCCAAGCGACTGAGACAATTCTCCAAACCTATGCTGATGCTTCGGGCATTCCTAACTATGCTAGAAACAGCGTAGCCGCTGCTACCGAAAATCGATTGGTAGTTAATTATCCCAATGTCCAGTTTTTAAGTCCAAATCAAACCGCAACTAGAGCCGAAGTTGCCGCGTTTATCTATCAATCTTTGGTGCGCTCTGGACAAGCCAATGCGATCGCATCTCCTTACATCGTGGGTCAGACAACTCCGACTCCTCCAGTGCAGAACCAAGTCAGAATTCCCGCAGGCAATACAATTGCAGTACAGTATACTAAAGACAAAATTTTGCTCGGTCCTGATGAGAAAGTTCCTCTTGTGCTAAATGTGGCTCAAAATATTGCTAATTCTCAAGGCACAATTTTGATTCCTGCTGGTACTCAAGTTGTGGGTGAATTGCGAACTGTGTCGGGTGGCGCTCAGTTTTTTGCCAGTGAACTTGTATTTGCCAATGGTCAAAGAAAAGCGATCAATGCAACTTCTAAAGTTGTAACTACAACCGAAAAAGTTGATAAGGGCGTAAATGTTGGTGGACTTCTGCAAAATGCGGCCCTCGGTGCTGCTGCTGCTGCTGCAATCTCTGCGGTAACAGGCGATCGTGCGATCGCAACTGAAGAAGTACTTGGTGGTGCTGGTGTTGCTACACTGATCGGTCTATTTTTAGGTCGTAATAGTGTCACTCTTGCTTCTGTCAATCCTAATACTGATCTAGCCTTAACTTTAAACTCCGATCTTTCGCTATAAATTTTAAAAATTTGTAGTCAAGCTTAAAGTAAAAGAGCAACGCCACTCCTAAATGGGAATGGCGTTGCTCTTTTATCGTAGCCCCACATTAAAGCGCAATTTCTGGATAATCTTCTAAAAGATTATCTGGGTTTAGATTTAGCGCAAAGCGCTATAGTAGAAATCAGATTAGTTGAATCTGTAGGGTTAAATTTCATGACTCAAGCGATCGCAACAACCACTAAGCCAGAACAAATCTGGACTGACGAACAGTTTATGTCATTAGCTGAAGATGGCAATCGTTATGAATATGTGGACGGAGAGCTAGTTATTGTGGCAAATTCAGGCGTGGAGCATGGCTATTTAGCGCTTAATCTCGGATATTTTTTGACTGGCTTTGTGCGGACACATAAGCTCGGCGTGACTTGTGACTCTAGGACAGCTTTTAAAATGAAAACTGGTAACAAGCGATCGCCTGATATTTCATTTATCGCCAAAGAACGCTTGCAAGGGTTAAAAAGATTACCGAAAGGCTTTTTTGATGGCGCTCCCGACTTGGCTGTAGAGATTATCTCTCCCAATAATACTTTTGCCGAAATTCATAATAAGTTGGTTGAGTATTTTGAGAATGGAGCTCGCTTAGGATGGGTGATGCTTCCCGATGAGGACTGTGTATTGGTTTACCACAAGCCAAAACCATCTAAACTTTTACAATTAGAAGATAATCTTGATGGAGAAGATGTAATTCCTGATTTTAGTCTAGCTTTATCAGAATTGTTTCAAGAGCTAGCTTTTTGAAGTTAAATTTTTTAGGCGATTTTTTAGGCAAGAATTTTAAATGAGCAATTGGAGCGATCGCGTAATTATTACTCCCTTAGCTCGTGTGAGCGATCGCCTTATTTGGCTATCAGAGCATCCAATTTTTGGCGTAATGGCGATCGCCTTAATTTCATTTGCCACCCGCTTTTGGAATTTAGATGGCACTGCCGATATCGTTTTTGATGAAGTTTATTATCCTAAATTTGCTCAAAACTATTTGCGCGGTGAAACTCTATTTGACGCACATCCTCCCTTAGCAAAATACATCATTGCCCTAGGGATTCAGATTTTTGGTTATGCGCCTTTCGGTTACCGTTGCATGACGGCTCTGGCAGGCGCTTTACTGCCATTAGTTACCTATGAATTGCTCTGGCAACTTAGCGATCGCCGTGGTTGGGCGTGGTTGACAGGCTGGTTTGTGGCGATGGATGGCCTGCTATTGGTGGAGTCGCGCTTTGGTTTGATTAATATCTATATTTTGCTTTTTGGGATGCTCAGCCATCTATGTATAGTGCTAGCCCTGAAGCGATCGCGACAACGATGGTTTTGGGTACTTGCCACAGGCTTGATGTTGGGCGCATCAATCAGCGTCAAGTGGACAG
>JAYUSC010000589.1:0-2914 GCA_043755885.1 Pseudanabaena sp.
TTTCCCGCCCGCTACGCGGGCGGGAAAGATTTTGGGGTTTTATATTCTTCTTAAAACGAATAGATTACCCTCATTTCCTCGACCAATTCGTAAATCCTGATCGAGATAGGTTGTCTCTAGCCATCCTTTTTGATCTTCTCTCTTAATTTGGAAATCGATCGCAAATAATTTTCTTTGCGATCGCAAAGTATCAATAAAACTATTCACATCTCGATAGCCAATTAAGCTTTGTGAACCAGCTACCAAACGCTCAAAATTAACTTTAACTCGTTTCTCAGAAACCACCGTGAAATTGGCGCAAACACTCACTATACCGCTTAGCAATGGCAAACCTTTAACCTCGGCAACATTAAAAATTTTGCCTTCCGCCACACGCAAACATTGATAAATATTACCTAATTTGTATAGCGGAAAACGATCAATTCCTAAAAGTTCTTGGCTAGTCGTAAATAGTAATAACCAATTACCATCTAATAGCTCAGGCGTGTCGTTTGGCGAAGAATTAGGATTTAATTCTTCAAGATAAGAAACTGCTGAAAAAATCATTTTACGCTGGTTTTCAGACATTTGTAAGCCGCGATTCACAGGTGCGATCGCATTAATTAAATTTGCTTTGCGAGTGTTACTAGTCATGACTTCATTGTAGCGCGATCTCAGCCAGAGAGTATTGACCATACAATGTCTGGCTTATATCACAAAGTGCTACAAAAAACATTGACAGGCAATATCAGTCAATATCAAACAATATCAGATACTTGTGTTGTATAAACCAATGAAATAGGGTAAGCTAAAAAGCGTATAGATAAATAAACATATCCCATAAGTTGTAGACACCATAAATCTAAAACTTGTGTGAATTATGTATCCGCTAGTAAGTTTATTCAGTCATAATCCATCCTTATAGGGGTAGAAAGTTTCTGAATAGGCTCTGATTGAATAGATGTCAAGATAGTTGCTACCTAGGAGAGGCTCCTAGATTTCTTGTAATGAAATTCAAATGGTTTTTTGTAGGACGATTCTACTATTTACAAATAATTCTTAAAACCTCGATTCAAACATTAAGTTTATAGATCAAATTCTATTTTGTTCTCTATCCTGAATTGTCTAATTGGAGTTTCAGATATTCTTTGCCAAATTTTAGTTGAAAATCAACTGCTTACATCAACTTACAGATAGATCGCTGCTATCAAAAACTGGTAGTGCTTAGAACATTACTCTTGTCGCAAATACAATCATTTTTAAGTGGGAAAAATCAGACTATTATGCTTAATCATAATAAAAAAAACGGCTCAAGGTCTTCATTCTATCGTTTGATAGCAGCGACATTGACGATTGGTGGAGTGTCATCACTACTACCAATGCTTGCTTCAGCTCAAGCTTTAACTCCTGCTGGCACGGTTATCAGCAACACCGCCGCAGGTACTTACGAAGACCCAAACAACCCTGGCTTTCCAATTAATACCACCTCCAACACCGTCACCGCGACCGTAGCTGAAGTTGCAGGTATTACGAATGTTCCTGCTGGTACGATCGACATCAACGGTGGAAGTGTCACTACCAATGATGGACTTGACTACGGCTTCTTGATTGCCAACAAAGGTAATGATGTTAGCGCTTTCCACATTCCAGGTACAGCCCTAATCGTTGGCGGTTCGCTTGGTACTACGGGTACTAATATTCCTCCGGCAAGCCAAAGAGCCGCAAATCTCTTCGTCACGGAAGTTAATGGTATTGTCTTAACCACTCCTTATCCTGTACCTGCTACTGGTTTAGATACTACTCTCCCCGCTTTCGTCACCGCAGTATCAGCTCAAATCCCTACATTCAACGGCAGCATTCCTATCAATGGCACAATCAAGGTCGTAGTTCCTGTAAGGGTTACCGAGACTGTCGCCAACAATCCAGTCTCGGTGACATTGGGCAATGTGCCACCAAACGACAACAGCGCGGCTACTCAAAACGTGGCTGATCCTACTCCGACTAATGCTGCGGGTGCTGATGATGTTTACACCATCAACTTTGCTGGTCCAGCTCCAGTTAATGGCATCCGTGAAGCTAGTGCCAAAGACACTCAAATCCTCGCAACCCAAGTTAATAACTTGGCTCTGGCGACCGTACTTAAAGTTCGTACTGTTTACAACGCAGGGGCGGCTACACTGACTGATGACACTCTAACCTATCGATTAGACTTGCGTGTTGAGACAACCGCACCTGCGGCTGGGATTACACCTGCGCCATTGTTACCAACGGCGATCAGGCTTAATGGCGCATCGGGAACTGCCGCCCAAAACAAAATCTTAGTTTCTGATGCAATTCCCGTTAATACGACTCTAGACTTAACCTTTGTAGAACCCACTCCACCAGTGGGTTGGACAAGAGTCTACAGCACAGTCGCCACCACTACTGGACCGCTTGATGTCACAACCCAAAACTGGCAGACTGGCGTTCTCCCCACAGGTGTAACCCGTATTGGTTATATCGCTAATGGTCCGATCGCACCAGGCACAACAACCGTCAGTGATCCTAATGGATTCCAGTTCCGAGTTGTAACAGCTGGCATTCCAGTTACTGGCGGAACAGTTGCCAACATCGCTCAAGTATTTGGTCAAACCACGGCTGGCGTAGTTTCTCCAACTAACCCCTTAGTGTATGACGAGTCAGGTGACCCAAGCCCCAACAACTTTGAAGCTGGAGTTGCACCAACACCGATTACCGCTCCTGCGACCTCACCAAATGGTATAGCTGACCCTGCGGGTACTGCTGACACACTGAATACCAACACGGGTACTGGACCTGCTGGCGAAGAAAACATCTTCACAATTAACCCTCCAGGTATCATCTTGAACGGTCCTGCTGGACAACCAGGTGCGATCGGTCCAGATGCGACCAACAATACTGACTTTGTGAACAAGTC
>JAYUSC010000590.1:0-2908 GCA_043755885.1 Pseudanabaena sp.
CGATTGTCAATTTAATCCGTCCGCAGGAAACTTGGGAATTAAGTCTAAATGCTTTACTAAATCTCAGCAAGTCGCCACAGGAACAGTCAAAATCAGCCAATATTTCACCACAGCGTTTGGTATGGTTTATTACCTTTAATAAGGGTATATGCACGATCCAGCCGCGAGAACAGAAAATAAATACTAAGGGCGTATGGAGTGCAGGGCGAAATATTGCGGTGAAACGACTAAAAGAGTCTGTGCATGACTTCCCTTATCTGACTCCACAGGACATGTCGGTATGTTCCCATGTGCAAGTTTATTCCTATCACGGATACTATGGTCAGAGTCAATATGAATTTGATGAGGATACCATCTGCGCCTTAGTTGGACATCCGTTAGTATTTTGGGAAGATTCGCCAACTACTCGTGTCGATATTGCCAAGGGTGAACCAGAGCTATTGGTCAAGGCAGGAAAAGGCGATCGCCTGATTCTAGAATTTTCACCGCAATTAAAAGATGGTCAAAATTTTGTGGTCACCAAGGAAAGCCCGACCCGCCTCAAAGTAGTACAGGTGAATGAATCCCATCGCCGCATCACCGAGATTATTGGCAGAAAAAATCGCCTCGAAATTCCTGTAGCCGCTAAGGACAAAGTTCTTGCCGCGATTCATGGCATCTCTTCGATTGTGACTGTACATTCCGATATTGGCGGCGGCGTGAGTGAGGCGGAGGAAGTGCCATCGGATAGCAAACCCCATGTCCACATTTTGCCAGCAGGAAATGGGTTGAAGGTGGCGGTATTAGCGCGTCCCTTCGCTCATGCGGGTGCATACTATCGCCCAGGGACAGGTGGCACAACGGTGCTGGCGGAAATCGATGGCAAGCGTTTGCAAGCAACTCGCAATTTAAAAGAAGAGAAAAAATTTGCCAACGAAGCGATCGCAGCTTGTTTAACTCTTGGTAATTATGAGGAGCATGAGAGCGAATGGACAATTGATGATCCTGAGTTTTGTTTGGAATTATTACTAGAGCTGCAAGCATTAGGCGATCGCATTGTCTTGGAATGGCCAGAAGGCGAGAAGATGAAAATCAGTCATCGGGCTGGTTTTAGCGATTTCAGAATGTCGATCAATCAAAGCCGTGATTGGTTCTCGGCTGAAGGCGAATTACGCTTGGGCGATGACAAAGTACTAGATATGCAGCGCCTATTAGAACTGCTAGACAAAACTCCTAGCCGTTTTATTCCCCTTGGTGATGGTCAGTTTATTGCTTTAACGCAACAGTTTCGCGATCGCCTAGAAGAGTTCCGCCGTCTATCTGAAAAACATGGCAAAGGCACAAGATTCCATCCATTAGCCGCCTTAGCCCTCGAAGATTTTGTCGATGAAATCGATGATCTCAAAGCCGATAAGCATTGGAAAGCGCATGTCAAAAGAATCAAGGAAATGCGAAACTTTGAGCCGCAGTTGCCATCGACCCTGCAAGCAGAGTTGCGCGACTATCAAATTGATGGATTTGCATGGCTGGCAAGGCTGGCTCATTGGGGTGTTGGTGCTTGCTTAGCCGATGATATGGGCTTAGGCAAAACCCTGCAATCTCTAGCCTTGATCCTTACTCGCGCCCCACAGGGAGCCACGATGATTGTCGCACCAACTTCTGTCTGCATGAACTGGATCGGTGAAGTCGCCAAATTTGCGCCAACCTTAAATGTGATTGTGTTTGGTTCAGGCGATCGCCAAAAGGTGCTAGACAATCTCCAGCCCTTTGACATGGTGGTTTGTAGCTATGGATTGCTTCAACAAGAAGAAGTTGGCGAAATGCTCGCCAAGGTCGAATGGCAAACCGTTGTCCTTGACGAGGCGCAAGCAATTAAGAACACAGCCACCAAGCGATCGCAAGCCGCGATGAATCTCCAAAGCGGTTTCAAATTAATTACAACTGGCACACCGATCGAGAATCATTTGGGCGAACTGTGGAATTTGTTTCGATTTATTAATCCTGGGCTACTGGGTTCCCTTGATAATTTCAATACGAATTATGCCAATCCGATCGAGCGATCGCAGGACAAAGAAGCCCGCAACCAACTCAAAAAGTTAATTCAGCCCTTCATCTTGCGGCGCACCAAAAATCAAGTACTGCAAGAGTTACCATCGCGGACCGAAGTCACGCTGCAAGTAGAACTTACCAAAGAAGAACTCGCATTTTATGAAGCATTGCGTCGTGAGGCTGTTGCAAAATTAACCAATGCCGAGGGAAATGCAGGACAAAAACATCTGCAAGTACTTGCGGAAATTATGAAATTGCGTCGCGCTTGCTGCAATACCAAGCTAGTTAGACCCGATATTCCTTTACCTAGTTCTAAGCTTCAGCTTTTCGGCGAGGTCGTCACCGAGCTTCTGGATAATAAGCACAAGGCTCTCGTATTCAGTCAATTTGTCGATCATTTACATATTATTCGCGATTATCTCGATTCCCAAAAAATCAGCTATCAATACCTCGATGGCAGTACTCCCGCCAAAGACCGCAAAAAGCGGGTAGATGCCTTCCAAGCTGGTGAAGGTGATGTCTTCCTCATTAGCCTCAAAGCTGGCGGTACTGGGCTAAATCTCACGGCTGCTGATTATGTGATCCATATGGACCCTTGGTGGAATCCTGCGGTGGAAGATCAAGCTAGCGATCGCGCCCACCGCATCGGGCAAAAGCGCCCCGTCACGATTTATCGCCTCGTGGCTAAGGGAACAATCGAAGAGAAGATTGTCGATCTGCACACTCATAAGCGCGATCTGGCTGATAGCTTGCTGGAAGGTACAGATATGAGCGGCCGGGTCACCACTGATGCGTTGCTACAATTGATTAATGAAATTTAGCCGCCATAGCAAAAAAGAGTTAGCTAGTACAAACATAAAACCAGAAATGAGTTGCGGCG
>JAYUSC010000591.1:0-6801 GCA_043755885.1 Pseudanabaena sp.
CAAAAATCTGTACCGCCCGCTACGCGGGCGGTACAGATTTTTGGGTTTTTTAGCCATGCTAAGCAAATTGCTGACCTAATTCAATCGGGTTATGCACCGTAATTCGTTTTTTTACGATCGCAATCATCTTTTGCTTACGCAAATCGCCGAGCAAGCGCGTCACCGTCACTCGCGTCGAGCCGATCGCCTCTGCGATCGCCTGATGCGATAGTTTCAAATCAATCGTTACACCATCAGATGAAGGCGAACCAAAATCACGACAAAGAATCAACAAAAAGCTGACTAGCCTTGATCCCATGTCCCGATGGGCAAGCGTCTCGATCATCATCTCCGTTTGCAAAATCCGTGATGACAATCCGCGCAATAGCACCATCGGCAATTCAGGATCTTCCTTCAGCGCCTTCTCAACTTGATCAATTGGCACTGAAAGTAGCTCAACAGAGGTAAATGCAACTGCATGATAAAAGCGATCGGAGCGATTGCCTGTAATGAGTGACAAAACGCCAAACACGCTATTTTCACGTAGTAGCGCAACAGTAATTTCTTCACCTGCTTCGTAAACTCTAGAAAGTTTTACCGCGCCCTTAACTAAAAAGTAAAAACGTTCCGCAGGATCACCAGGAAAAAAAATCGTCTTACCGCGTTCAAACGTTTCCGTCATGGGAGGAAACATTCCCCCATTCATTTCGCGAAAGACATCAACAAGCGCACGGTCAGCCAATCTGATATATCCTCTTTAACCAAAAATAAATTACCCTAACTTAAATTTACTACATAATTGCAGTTTGTATCACGATGCACATTTTCTCGAATTAAATATAATTGTGAAATAGGGTCTTGTCTACTACATATATAAATTATCTGAACATACTGCTTACGGAAGTATCTTCGTGGACTCTCCAGATTGTTTCCCCCAATAGGTCAGCAACCGATAGTACCCGCAGTTGCGGAAAGTAACTCTCTTGTCTTACGGGAGTCGAGTTGGTCACAATTACTTCCTCAAACACGCCACTTGATAACCGCTCAATCGCTGGCGGCGAAAAAATAGCATGGGTGGCACAGGCATAAACCTGTCGCGCCCCCTCTTTTCGCAACAACTTAGCTGCTTCATAAATCGTTCCAGCCGTATCAATCATGTCATCAACAAGGACAGCAGTTTTACCTGACACATCGCCAATCACATTCATCACCTCAGCCACATTGTGACTTTGGCGACGCTTATCAATGATCGCTAAAGGAGCATCATCAAGTTTTTTGGCAAAAGAACGAGCGCGAGCTACTCCCCCTACATCTGGTGAAACCACCACCAAATCAGGTAGCTTCTTTTCTTTGAGATAATCAAATAAAACTGGGGAGCCATAAACATGATCGCAAGGAATATCAAAATATCCTTGAATCTGGGCTGAGTGTAAGTCCATCGCAATCACGCGATTGGCTCCAGACTGCACAATTAAGTTCGCCACTAATTTCGCGGTGATCGACTCGCGCCCTGCGGTTTTGCGATCGGCGCGGGCATAGCCGTAGTAAGGCATCACGGCGGTGATCTGTCTTGCCGAAGCCCGACGACAGGCATCGATCATAATTAGTAATTCAGTCAAATGGTCATTAACAGGGCGACAAGTCGGTTGAATCAGATAAACATCACAACCCCGGATCGATTCCTGTACTTGCACATAGACTTCCCCGTCAGCGAAATTTTTTCGCACCATAGGACCTAGTTCGATCCCTAAATAACGGGAAATTTCTTGGGCAAGTGGCAAATTTGCTGAGCCAGCAAACAGCCGAAGTCTGTCTTCACCACTGTTCAAAGAGGGGAGTCGGTGAAGTCCATGCCTAGTAGTCGTTAAGTGTGTCACTGCAATTTATCAGAAGGTAACATAGCCATCATTCCATTGTCATGCGTAAGCCGCTATTCGCACGATCTCTTTTTGATGAAATTAGATATTTTTTTTTAGCCAGAAGCAAATAAAAGTCTTAAATTAGAAGCAACTCTTCTAATTTAAGACTTTTATTTGGGTGGACGACGACGTTGTAAAAAATCGGGGATATCTAGTCCTGGCTTACTAAGCTTAATTTCAGATTGTGATGTGGTGGGCATCGCAGAAGTTGACGTTCTTGCGGCTGCTGCTGGGTTAGGGGGTAGAGAGTGAATTTTTTTAGAGATTTGGGGTGGGATCGCTGGGTGTGATTTGGGAGCAAAGCCCGTCGCAATTACTGTAATCCGAATCTCACCCTCCATCTTCGGATCAATTACTGCTCCAAAAATAATATTGGCATTTTGATCAACAACTTCATAAATTGTCTCTGCGGCCGCGTTGACCTCATGCAGCGTCATATCTTCGCCACCTGTGATGTTGAAAACGACACCACTCGCGCCCTCGACTGAGGTTTCTAATAATGGCGAGGAAATAGCGGTCATCGCGGCTTCTCTGGCTCTGGACTTGCCTGAACCGATGCCAATGCCCATCATTGCTGATCCTGCATCCGCCATAATTGCGCGAATATCGGCAAAGTCAACATTAACCAGCCCAGGAATCATAATAATGTCAGATATGCCCTGTACACCTTGACGCAGGATATCATCAGCAACCCTAAACGCCTCTTGGACTGGGGTTTGCTCAGAGATTACCGAGAGTAACTTATCGTTGGGGATCACAATCAGGGTGTCAACGCGACTCTGCAAACCTGCAATTCCTTCTTCGGCTTGCTGCCCACGTCGTCTACCTTCAAAGGTGAAAGGGCGCGTCACTATACCGACAGTCAAAGCACCAGCCTCTTTGGCTACCTCAGCAATAATTGGTGCAGCTCCAGTACCAGTGCCACCACCCATACCTGCGGTAATAAATACTAAATCAGCTCCTTCTACGGCAGCGGCGATGTCATCACGAGACTCTTCGGCAGCCTTCTGCCCGATCGCAGGGTTACCACCAGCACCTAAACCTCTGGTTAATTTCTGACCCATCTGAAAGCGTTTAGAGGCTGATGACTGTAGCAGAGCTTGAGCGTCGGTATTAAACGACCAAAACTCTACGCCGATCACATCACTGGCGATCATGCGATTTACAGCGTTGCCGCCGCCGCCACCAACACCAATTACCTTAATTTTTGCAACACTGCCCAACATGATATTATCCGCTTTTGCATCAACGCCTAACTGCTGCTTCATACGATTTTGAGAGTGACTTAGGTGTAGTCTAGAGTTATTTGAAAACTCAGAAAGTTCATCCATTTGCACGTCTACTGCTCCGTTTTCCGAACCATTTGAGTTAAAATCTGACCAGTCATTTTGAGATGTCATTTATCAAAGGATGTCATAAAATAGAATCGTTTTACTGATGCTCTCTAGATTTTACTAAGCTTAAACCTCATTCGAGTAAGAAGTTCGAGTAAGAATTTAAACCTACCAGAAAAAAATAATAATAGCCTTAAAATGACAGTTTAAGATTTTGTTTCAGAAGATTTATCTTTTGATGGCACATTCATTTCCAAAATTGGATTACTAGGCTGGCTGATATCAATATGCTTAAAACTTTTTGATTTTAGTTTTTCGGGTAAGGCTCTCAGCCGATCTAGGGTCTCTAACTGTGTCGTAAAAAGTGATAGTTTGTATGTGCCAAAATATACCAGCCCTAGCTCTGTCGTCAAAATCAGATTTGATTCATCACGGGCATCGACTTGCAAAATTTTGACCTGACTTTGACTAATTTGGCGATAAAGGGTTGCCCATTGAGCGATCGCCCGATTGTTTGACTCTAAGACCACTAGACTTGGTTTAGTAATATTCGACGGATAAGCTTTAGTGGACATCCATATGCCTTCAGCATCGAGAAACCCTTGCTGACCCTTGCGCGTAGAGTTTGCGATCGGCAAGCGTTCTTGGACTTGAATGGTCAACTTTGACGGAAAAATAGTGCGCGAAATCAAAACCTTAGAGACTGGAGCCGAGGCTTCTAATTGGGTAGCGATCGCCTGAGGTTGAATTTGAAAAATCGACTGCGGATATTGAATTGCTAGCGATTTTTTGATGGTTTCCTTGGAGAGTAGATTGTTACCCTCAATCTCAATTTGGTTAGCACTACGCAACTGCCATTCTGGAAGCATGGCTACCCAGAGCATCGCACCCGTAAGTCCTGTGATGAATATTAACTGCCAAATACGTTGAAAGATGCGAATGCGGCGTTGTTTTCGCAGTTGTTTGCGGCGACCCACATAGTCTGCCTCTCCACTGGAGATAGGAAATTCAACCGTCATCTTTGCTCCTGCCTATTTATAGTGCTAGGAGTCAGATGATGGGCTGCTAGCAAATTGTCGCTCTAGCATAGCAATGATTTCTTCTCGTCGGGTAGAAATAGCGAAAGGATCGATAGAGTCGGTGTGCAAAAACTTTAATGGTTGTTTTTTGCCTATTAAGGACTGAATGGCTTTAACGAAAAATACACCTGCACTTATTACTAAAAGTACAGACACTGAGATGTACATAACTGCTGCGATCGCCATATCTGTAACCATATTTGTAAATGGTTGATTCAAAAGTGCTGACATCACAATAGATGAGCAGTTCGGGTTTTTCAACTAGAGTTACAAAAATGTATAGATTTGCTTTGCAAACCTTCATATAATCCAAATTTAAGAGACTGTGCTTCGCGTGTCTTGAAGCCCCAAATTTAAGTGGCGACGCAAAGCGTCGCCACTTAAATTTGGGGTTTGTAGGTACGGAGAACGCGAACTCTTAAATACTTAGATATTGCTAGTGGTTCGGTATAATCAGGCTTGATCAATACTTAGTAACATTTAGTAATAATTAGGAGCTTTGCGCGATATGCAAGAGCAGGGAACGATCAGCATTCATACCGAGAATATCTTTCCCATTATTAAGAAGGCTTTATATTCAGAGCGCGATATCTTCTTGCGGGAATTGATCTCTAATGCCGTAGATGCCATTAGCAAACTGAAGATGGTCTCTTACGCTGGCGAAACAAGTCACAGCGCTGAGCCAGAAATTGTGGTGACGATCGATAAGGAGAAAAAGACTCTCGCGATCGCAGATACGGGTATCGGCATGACGGCGGATGAAGTAAAAAAATATATTAATCAAGTTGCCTTCTCTAGCGCCCAAGAGTTTGCGACCAAATACGCTAGCAGTGGTCAGGGCGATCAACAAATCATTGGTAACTTTGGTTTAGGCTTTTATTCGTCATTTATGGTGGCGAACAATGTCGAGATCGATACTTTTTCTTATAAAGAAGGATCTGAAGCAGTTCATTGGTCTTGCGATGGCTCTACGACTTTTACGATCGATGATAGCGATCGCAATACGGTCGGGACGACAATCACATTGACTTTGCAAGAGGATGCTGAGGAATATCTCGAAGAAGCATCGATCAAGCGGATGATTCGTAATTATTGCGACTTCATGCCAGTGCCGATCAAGCTCAATGATGAAGTCATCAATAAACAAACTGCATTGTGGGACAAATCGCCCAAATCAGTTACCAAAGATGAATATTTAGAATTTTATCGTTATCTCTATCCTTACCAAGATGATCCGCTGTTTTGGATTCATCTGAATACTGATTATCCGTTTGTGATTAAGGGCATTCTTTATTTTCCGAAAATGAAGGCGGATATTGACCCAAATCGCGGACAGATTAAACTTTTCTGCAATCACGTTTTTGTCAGCGACAATTGCGATGACGTGATCCCCAAGTTTTTGATGCCTTTGCGTGGGGCGATCGACAGCACCGATATTCCTCTGAACGTATCACGGAGCTTCTTGCAAGGCGATCCCAAAGTTCGCAAGATTCAAGATTTTATTGCGAAGAAAGTAGGCGATCGCCTTACTGCTCTTTATAGCGATTCCCGTGAAGAATTTTTAAAATGCTGGCAAGATATCAGCATTTTTATGAAATTCGGCTCAATGAACAGCGATAAGTTTTATCAGCAAGTCAAAGAAATTTTGGTGTATTCCAGCACCAGCGAATCTGATGAGGTCAAGAGTGAGAGTGGTAATTACACAACTCTCCAAGCCTATCTAGAGCGCAACAAAGCTGAGCATGAAAACCAAGTGTTCTACACTTCTGACCCGATCGCACAGGGTACTTATGTAGAACTACATAAAAACCAAGGTTTAGAGGTGCTGACCTTTGATGCGTTTATTGATAGTCACTTCATTAATTTTCTTGAGCGCGAATTTAACGATATTAAGTTTGCGCGTGTAGATGCCGAAATCGACGATCGCCTCGTTGACAAGGAGGCAAACACCGAAATTGTTGATCCGATCACCAATAAAACCAAGAGCGATCATCTCCAAGATATTTTCCGTGCGGCGCTGAATAAGCCGAAATTGGTAATTCGCACGGAGGCGATTAAGGCTGAAGATATTGCTTCTGCGCCACCTGCGATCATTCTATTGCCAGAGTCGGCAAGACGGATGCAGGAAATGATGGCGTTGATGCAGCAAGGAACAGTCAGCTTCCCTGAAGATCATGTGTTGCTGGTAAATACGGCGCATCCGCTCATGGAAAAGTTGATCAATCTTGATAGCAGTCAAATTCTGGTTGGTGGTAAGTCAGAATCCTTGGATCTTGCTAACTTGATTTGTACCCATGTCTATGACTTGGCGCTGATGGCGCAGAAGAGCTTTGATGCTGACAGCATGAAGGGCTTCTTGCAGCGTTCTAATCAATTGCTAACTAAATTGACTAGCAAAATTTAGACGCCTCACCCCTAGCCCCTCTCCTTGCAAAGGAGAGGAAACATAGGAACCTCACCCCTAGCCCCTCTCCTTGCAAAGGAGAGGGG
>JAYUSC010000592.1:0-2903 GCA_043755885.1 Pseudanabaena sp.
ATGTTTGTGCCTAATGCGATCGCGCAATCAAATACCTTTGAGGTGACATTACCAGCATTTAACGATGTGCCGATTATGCTGATCAAAAATCAAAATCAAACGGTGCTAATCAATAGCGGCGATCAGCAATTTGCCAGTTTTACATTGCAGCCATTTTTACAAAAGCTCGGTGTTAATCGTCTTGATTGGGCGATTGCCACTGATACGCAGCCAGATTTTAGCGATGGCTGGAATGCGCTGATCTCTAGCTCAGTTGCGATCGCACAGTTTCGCGATATCAGCCTTGGTGTCACTCCCAAACCCTATCAAAATCTCCAACAAGCATTAGCCAATACTAAAACTCCATTAGCATCTCTGAAAGCTGGTGAAACCTTAACGATTAATAATCAAGTGGAACTTCAATTACTCAATCAATCTCCTGATGTTCTCAAAATCAAAACTGGTGAACTAACTTGGTTACTGCTCCCTAATACTGATCAGAAATCGCAACAAGCGATCGCCGCCAAAAAAGAACTACTTCCCCAACTATCCGCCCATATTCTCTGGTGGACAGGTGGACAAATAGAGCCAGCTATTTTGCAAGCGATCTCTCCCAAAATTGCGATCGCCTCCGCAACTAGTGTGGTCGAAGCGATGGTCAATCAACTTTATGAAGCTAAAATCAGAGTGTTTTGGACAGGGCGCGACGGCGCAATCCAGTGGACACCTGACAAAGATTTTCATACCCTCCGCGATCAACAAGACACGCGATCGCCCATCTAAATTATTCTGTATCTACGCAATCTAATCAATCTAAATTTATGAATAAGCGATCGCAAATTTTCCCAATTATTCTTGTCAGCCTTGCGCTCACCACCTCACCTGCGGCAGCTCAGTATACAGGGCTAGGCAAAGATAGCCTCGATCCTGCAACTCTCAAGCGTTATGCGCCCACAGCATTGCCGCCAACAGTGACGCGCCCAATTGAATCAATCTTGGATGTGCGATCGCCAGGGATGGGCATGGTCACACCCGATGGGAAGCAGATGTTTTTTACTTGGGGAATTACGGGAACTGTGCAGGTGTGGCGACTGGATGGAGCGCAAAAGTTTCCTGTGCAGGTAACAGGCGGACAGGATGCCACCACCATTTCAGGGATGACTCCAAACGGTAAATATTTAATCCTGTCACGCGATCGCCAAGGCGAAGAAAACCCTGGGCTATATTTGCAATCGACGAAGGGTGGAGAATTAGAGCCAATTCAGCACTTAGCGGGTGTGCGAACTTCGCTGCAATATGTGGGAAATGACTCACGCATTATTTATTTCAGCGCCAATGACATCAAACCCGACTCGGTTGTGATTTATCGCTACGATTTGCAAACCAAGAAAAAAGTACAAATTTCTGGTGGTGATGGCATTTGGTGGATTGCTGATGTATTTGTGAATCCTCAAACAGGCGATCGCGAAAAATTTCTCTTTGCCAAAGCTACAGGTAGCCAATCGCAAGAATATTCCGAATATGATGTCAAAACTAAACAAACTACGCCTCTAATCGGTCAAAACGAGAAGCAAGAATATGGAATTAGTTACGGTGTAAAGGCTGATGAGTATCTCGTCTTAACCCCAAAATTCAGCGAATTTCGTCGTCTCTATCATTACAAAGATAAAAAGTTTACGCCAATTACACCAGAGCTAAAAGCAGATGTATCTAGCTTTGATATTGACGATCAACGCCAACGCATTCTCTACTCGATTAATGATGGTGGTTACACCAAGCTTCATGCGATCGCAGCCAATACCTTCGCGGAAATCAAGTTACCCGATTTTACCAACGTTGATCATATTTATACAGGCTCCACAACTCGCAATGGGCGATTTACAACCATTGGTGTCGAAACTGCCAAAGCGCCACGTCTTAGCTATGTTTACGATTGGCAAACTCAGAAGCTGACTCAATGGGTATGGCCTAGCACGCCCGAAATCGACACCAGTAAATTTACTGCCGCTAAGCTCGAAAACTACACAACGCGAGATGGTACAAAAATTCCGATGTTTGTCTATCGATCTCCTCAATGTGAAATCACAGCCCAAGATCCGCCCGATCAACCCTGCCCCGTGATCGTGCATTTTCACGGTGGACCAGAAGGACAAAGTACACCTGGTTTCAATCGTTACGCGCAATTATTTGTGAACGCAGGATTTGTATTTGTAGAGCCAAATGTGCGCGGCAGTGAGGGCTATGGCAAAACATGGCTAAATGCTGACAATGGACGAGATCGCCTCAAAGTCGTCACCGACATTGAGGATGCATCGATCTACATTCGTAAGAACTGGCAAATTAACAGGATCACGCCTAAAATCGGCATCGTCGGTGGCAGCTATGGCGGCTATTCGGCTCTGATCGGCATGTCGAAGTTTGCAGGCAGTTATGACGCAGGCGTATCCATTGTGGGGATTAGTAATCTAGTTACGTTCCTAAATAACACCGCCCCCTATCGCCGCATTCTTCGCATTAGTGAATATGGCGATCCTGTGAAAGATCGGCAAGCTTTGATCGATCTTTCACCTGTGACTTATAGCGATCGCATCAAATCTCCGTTACTAATCATCCAAGGCGCAAACGATCCGCGTGTTCCCGTCGGTGAAGCGATCCAAATCCAAAAAATTCTAGAGCAGAAAAAAATCCCATCCCAACTCGTGATCTTCCCCGATGAGGGTCATGGCTCCAGCAAGCGCAGCAACCAAGTTTTGGAAATTGGCTATGCGATCGACTTCTTCAAAAAGCATTTGCAGAATTAAGTAACTAGGCACAATTAAAAACCCAGAACAAAAATCTGTACCGCCCGCTGCGCGGGCGGTACAGATTTTTGTTCTGGGTTTTTAATTGTGCCTAGTTACTTAATTCTGCAAATGCTTTTTGAA
>JAYUSC010000593.1:0-6776 GCA_043755885.1 Pseudanabaena sp.
CGGGCTACGCCCGCCGCAACATTTTTGGGTTTTATTATTTCTTGCAAGTCCCTAAGTCAATAAATTCGTAGCGATCTCATGTCGTCAATTCACAGCAATCACCAGATTTTCCAATCGCTCCAATTTAGATTAAAAATAGAAGTATCGGGAAATGCGATCGCATTATTATTTTTGACTAGCATTTGCTGCAATTGCGTAAGTTGTGGGCTTACTCTCGGCAAGTTCTCGACTAGTTGATAAGGCAAAATCCCTTCAGACAAGGCAAAATCCGCAGTAGTACCTGCTGCGGCTCCCACTGACCACTCGTAGGAATGGACACGATAACCTGCGGCGACGATATAGCTGAAGGCGATATTTTTGCCAGATACGATCAGATTATCGACTTTTTGAGGAATTAGCGATCGCAATGGGATTTGTCCAGGGAATGCTGATCCATGCCCATTGCGGACTCCTGCGCGTTCAGTATTTCCTGCGGTTTCGACAGGGTATTTAGTCAAGCAAGGATGGAAATCTAGATAATATTGGGCAATGCCGATCGCATCAGGATAAATCGTCGAACGGGTGCGCCGAGGAATTTTGTTTGGCTCAGTATTATTCCTAATCGTGCTAGCTGCTTCTAAACCAGACAGAGACTTCCATAAACTGCGGTAGGTTGTTTCCGAAAGGTTATTCCGATAAAGCTCAGTACTAAAATCAACCTGTGAGACATCAATCTCCGACATGCTAAATCCTTCTCGATAGCCATAGGAAGGACGACCGATCATCCGCCTCGATTCACGAATGTAAGGATATTTGGACAGCCCATGCAATGTTCCCATTGGTGAGTCAAAACCAGTCAGTAAACGGTGATTAGGAAATGGCTTTTTCCAATCAGTTTTTTGTTGTGAATCGGTTGTACCTGCAACTAGCCAATAATAGAATCCTAGCGCAATTTCTTCACCACTTTTCAGCGTTTCTTGGCGTAAGCCACCCATCCATCCATTTGGCTCTAGTTGCCCCGATCGCCTCAATTGCTCTTGAGAATAAATCAGATTATCCTTGTCAGTTCCTGCGCGATAGTCATTGCCCCACACCCAGTTCTGCATCGAGATATCACCCGCTTTCATCGCCGAAACGCCAAAGGCATTCTTTTTAGGGTTTTCTGATTCAGCGCTCCAGATGCGGCGATAGGTAAAGATCGTGTCAAAGTTGACAAGATTTGGCTTCGGGTCAGAACCGTAATATGGTGAATAGCGATCATAAGATTCAGGTTTCTTCTGTGGTTGCGCTTCCTGTGTTTGCTCCATCGCAAAAGTATAGGTAAAACCCTGCGTGCAGTAAGCATCATTCGCCGTCACGGGTGAAGATGGATTGAGATGTGATCGCGGATCGATGCCCAAGCGGTAGGGAACATCGGCTAGGGCAATAATTTCTCCTGTTTCGGTGGAGTCAATCACAAACCAATCACTAGGGCGCTGTTTTTGACTTACAAGAGGAATAAAGCGAATAGTTTGTTTGTTTAATCGCGACGAATTTTCGTAGCGATATGCGTCATCAATAATTTGTGAAAGTGGCTCTGTATTTAGTTGTGGCGTATTCGGGGCAGGGCGATGCTGAATTGCGATCGCACTATTAATTAGCTTCCCATCCGCACTCATTTCCAGTTTTTTAATTACAGTATTTGGGAACCATTTCAACTTGCCATTACCTTTTTGAGCAGCTTCTTGCAACATGCCCACAAGGATCTGCTGCGCGGTATTGGGAATAAAACAAGACACACTTACCCAACAATCTCCCGCGTTCAACTTTCCATAATTCTGTTCAATGCGCTTCCGAAATTCTGTATATCCCTGTGGAAAAAACCAAAGGTTGCGCTGTTTTTTCGCTTCATCTAGGGCGGAAGTACCTTGAGCAGTGATCTGCCCACCCACCCAATCTGTAATCTCAGTCATGCAGACAGTGCGTCCTGCTAATAGTCCTTCGTAGGCGGCGGCAGTTCCAGCCACACCACCACCGACTATCAAGATATCGCAATCTTCAGTGCGATCTGGAGCTTTTGGCGCAGGATTCTGCGCGATCGCAAGATCTGCAAATCCTATAGTTCCTAATGAAATCACTGATATTGCGATCGCATAGGTTGCAAACCAAGTTTTAGAACTGAGCTTTTTCAATGGTTTTGACATTAGAGTAGTTTTGAGATTGCAGCATAAGTATCTAGGCATAATCAATTCCAAGCCCAAACTCGTAAAGTTGCGGCGCAACTTATGGTTAGGATAATAAGTAATTATCCTAACCATAAGTTTACAACTTGCATTAGGAAATCATCAAAGACATGACTATTAATCGCAGAGATTTCCTGAATTTTATTGGTGAAATCAAAGGATTTGTCTATACTTTTTAGAGCTTTCTAGAGCATTAAAAGCGATAACAGATAAATGGGTTATAAGTCCCTGCGGCTAAACTGGCGGCAGAAATCAGAAATAAACTAACTAAAAGTGAATAATACCCACCATACAAAATAGGCTGAAGACGACTAAATTTGGGAGTAATAATTCTCTTTTGTAATTGGATGGCAACCCAACCTGCTACTGGTGTGGCTAATATACAGCCCATAATTAAGTTGATCAGGGTTTTGAGATCAAAGTAGAGAAGTGTAAAATATTTGCCCCCATCATCAGCATCGGTGACACCAATCATACTGCCTAAATATGCGTTCTCATGACTCAGGGATTCCGATCGAAAAAACACCCATCCAATCATATTCTGGTCAGTCGTAGCCACGAGCGCCCTGCTGCTGATTTATATGCTTTTTCAATTCGCGATCGCATTCCTAATTTCTCTATTCCGCTACGCTTAGGTGAATTAGAACCAACACTAGACCTGCAAATTTTAGTGGATCAGGTTTATCAGCGCGGACGTTATGACTTAGCGATCGACTATTCCCAAACCGCGCAACCACGTTTGAATAGTCAAGACGAAATTTGGGCAAGCCGCTTAATCAAAAATGGCTAAGGATCGCAAATTAAATAAAACCCAATATTATTACGGCGGGCTTCGCCCGCCGTAATAATATTGGGTTTTGAATTGCATAAGTTATTTGATTTTCATTCCTAAATACTTTTTGAAGTTTCTTGCACCAATCTCTATGCTCCTAAATCAGGCGGAGCAAAATCAAAGGGAAGTTCGTTGTTGATTGCTTGAATTTGCTGAGCCTCGTAAGCATTTACCTCATTAATATGAGGAATTAGAATCTGCTTGAGCCGATCGCGATAAAAGCGATGCAAACTGTAATTTGGTGTTGCAGGAAATCCGCGCCGCTTTTTATGTTGTCCGCCCGCCCCTGGGTCAAAGCGTTTAATTCCCTGCGCGATCGCCCATTCGATCGGCTTGTAATAGCAAGCATTGAAATGCAAACAATCAATTTCTTGTAACGCTCCCCAATAACGTCCAAAAAGTTGATCATCCTTACGAATACAAAAAGACATCCCCAATGGTTGCGGATGATCGGCGATTTCACCTGCCACAAACACAAGGCGATCACGAAAACTATGGGCGAGATTTTCAAAAAACTTGCGATTTAGATATTTGCTCCCGCCCCAAAATTTATTACAGTGATCGCTATATAGCTCATACATATAGCCATAAAAGTAATGGGGAATCTCTTCACCTGTATATACCCGCATCGTGATCCCCGTACTTTCCACCGACTTTCGCTCACGCTTAATATTACGGCGCTGATTGGCATTGAAATTTTTGAGATAATCATCAAAATCGGTAAATCCTTGATTTTCCCAGACATAGCTATGGTGCATCCAAGTCGTAAAGCCCCGCGACTCCAACTCATGCTTCCAACTGGGATCGACATATAAAAAGTTGCAGCCCGACATTTGATGTTTGTCACAAAGGCGATCGATCTCCGCCAACATCAGATCATAAATTTTTGAGATTTCATCATTGCGATCGCAAAGCTCAGGATGCACCAAAAATCGATAGCCCACCGCAGGCGTAAACGGAGCCATCCCTAATAATTTCGGATAATACTCAATCCCCAATCGATAGGACAAATCCGCCCATTGATGGTCAAACACAAACTCGCCTTGACTATGCCCCTTCAAATACAAAGGAGCCGCCGCCACCAATACATCGCCTTGCCATACGAGTAAATGACTAGGTAGCCATCCCTGCTGTGCGATCGCGCAGCCCGAAGTTTCTAGATTCGAGAGCCACTCCCACTCAAAAAATGGTGTTGCCAAAGGTTTTGCGAGTATATTCCATGCCTCAGCCTTGACCTTATTCACCGTATCCACCCAAGTCGTCGTATAACGCGGAGATTGTTGCAGCATAGTCAAAGTCTTGGCAGTATTTAAGTAAAGATTTCAGAATTAAGTAGCTAGCCCCAATTAAATTGAAAAACCCAAAATCTGTACCGCCCGCTGTGCGGGCGGTACGGATTTTGGTTCTGGTTTTTTAATTATGCCTAGCTACTTACATAGCTTAACAAATGTATACCCAAAAGTCAGGATGATTGCAGAGTCATAGTTCTGACTTTTGGGTTTTAGAGAGAGAAGAAACTTGTGAATTTATGTAAATAAATAGTATCGTGTAACACCACCTGCGTTAATGTATATACATGGCACAAGAGACAGAGCAACTCAATCCAAACGCAAACCTAGCTTGATATTTCCCGACAAAGATTTGAAAGCAAAAAGGAGAAGCAAAAAGAAAGAGTTGAAAGTCACATTGGATTGACGCTTTGTTACTCCCCACGCTTCTCTCGATCTTTACGGGGCAGTGCTTATTCTAAAGATCGGTGTAGTTTTGATAACTTCGATAGCCTACATTGTTATTGGGGTCTCTTAACTTTTTGTCCAGTGTTTGTTTAGGCTTTGACCTAGCATGAAGACAAGATGAGACAAACTTATGTAGTTAAAAAGATAAGGGCTACAGCGTACAGTTAGTCAATGCGAACACGTTCCAGTAAACCCCTAGTAGAAACTTTAATTGAATCACTTTAAAACATGAGTCTAGCAGCCTTCTGCTAGACTCATTCAGTTTTTGGAGATAAAAGCAAAGGCGATCGCTTCGCACCTACCTTTGCTTTTATTGCTCCCTTTTTCGGTAAAATAAATAACAATTCTTTCACAATCCTAACTCAGGGGTAAACGAGCATTGCGTAAAATCGTTATCGCTGGCAACTGGAAAATGTATAAAACCCAGTCTGAAGCCAAAACATTTTTCTCGGAATTTCCTGCCCACATCAAAGCCACCGCTCCTCAAGCGGCGATTGCTGATCAGCAAATCCTTATTTGCGTTCCCTACACCAATCTTTCACTTTTGCAAACAATCGTGCCTGCGATCGGGCAAGCAAACCTGAGTATTGGCGCTCAAAATGTCCATTGGGCGGACAATGGCGCATTTACAGGCGAAATTTCCGCACCGATGCTAGTTGAAATCGGCATTAAATATGTGATTATCGGGCATAGCGAACGTCGTCAGTTCTTCGGTGAAACCGACGAAACCGTCAACAAACGTCTCAGAGCCGCACAAGCCCATGGACTTACCCCCATTCTTTGTGTTGGCGAAAGTAAGCAGCAGCGCGATGCTAACGAGACTGAATCTTGGATTTTTTCACAACTAGCCAAGGATCTTGTAGATATTGATCAAAATAATTTGATCATTGCCTACGAACCAATTTGGGCGATCGGCACTGGAGACACCTGTGCCTCCAGCGAAGCAAATCGCGTGATCGGACTGATTCGTGGTAAGCTGATAAACCCTAACGTCACAATTCAGTATGGTGGTTCCGTCAAAGCTGATAATATTGACGAGATCATGGCGCAACCTGAAATTGATGGTGTGCTGGTTGGCGGAGCAAGTCTTGACCCAGCAGGCTTTGCCCGAATCGTGAATTATCGTTAATTTTGACTGTATTGCCTTTTGTTTAGAAGTTGTCCATATATATAAAGACAGCGATCGCCACAGCCGACATAACCATAACAAAGCTGATCAAGCCATGACAATTGTTTTTACAATTGACTTTGTGAGACCTACTTTGTTATAGTTATGTGCTGTTAATTAGAATACACAGCCGCAGATATACCAAATCATCACTTATGCCCACGATCCAACAGCTCATCCGCGGTGAGCGCCAAACCATAATCACCAAAACAAAGTCTCCTGCCCTAAAAAGTTGTCCTCAACGCAGGGGAGTATGTACACGCGTCTACACTACAACACCCAAAAAGCCCAACTCTGCACTTAGAAAAGTTGCCCGTGTCCGCTTGACTTCTGGCTTTGAAGTCACCGCATATATTCCTGGGATTGGGCATAACCTCCAAGAACACTCCGTTGTGATGATTAGAGGCGGTCGTGTAAAAGATTTACCAGGTGTGCGCTATCACATCATCCGTGGCACACTCGATACTTCAGGCGTAAAGGATCGTAAGCAAGGACGCTCTAAGTACGGTGCGAAGCGACCCAAGCCAGGTCAAGCCGCCGCCGCAAGTACTGGCAAGAAGAAGAAATAAGAATCATCCGTAAACAGGTTCTAGCAACCATTTAGTAAAATTAGCAATTCATTTTATAAGGTGAATTAAGTACAGCAATGTCCCGTAGAACGAAAGCTTCAAAGCGCATAACTCCCCCTGATTCGGTTTATAACAGCCGTCTTATTAGTATGTTGATCCGTCGTGTAATGTCACGCGGTAAGCATTCTGTAGCCTCTCACATTGTTTACAAAGCTCTTGATACCATTGGCGAACGCACAGGCAACCCACCACTAGAGGTGTTTGACCGTG
>JAYUSC010000594.1:0-2888 GCA_043755885.1 Pseudanabaena sp.
CGGCGGGCGTAGCCCGCCGCAACAATTTTCGGTTTTAACCCTTTGAATTAAGGTAATTTAGAATGAAAACGATTTTAACTTCCATAACGATCGCATTAGGATTGTCTTGTATGGCGATCGCACCTGTCTCATCAGAAACAATCGCTCAGTCGAAACAGTTTGGAGTCGCACCACCAGCCTGTGAGGGAGACGCTCAGCTTTACCTCAATATCTGTGCTTCACGATGGGCAAAAACTGCTGATTTCTTGCGATCGCTAATTTATGATGAAGTTAATAGTCGGAGTCCTGAAGCTAGGAAAACCCAGCTCAAAGCGATCGAAAAAACGTGGAATTCCTATCGAGATATCCACTGTGAAGAGTTGAGTGCACCATTTCGCAAAGGTTCTATTTACTCACTTCTATATTTTAGTTGTCGAGCGCGAGTGACTAACGATCGCATTGCCGATTTGCAAGGAAAAAACATCTCTAAAATCACTCCAGACGTGGCTATCCAACGTCTAGCTAAAATCCTGAAGCATGAAAAGATGGAAAATTCCGCTGGACAACGCCAATGGTTGCAATATCAAGCACAGCAATGCCAGTTTGAGTCATTAAGTTCTACCGAGACTTTGCGATCGGTAAAACAATGTCGCGATCGTCTAGCCGAGGGTCGTCTACAGGAACTAGAAGCATTGCTTAGAATCCGCTAAAATAGCTGTTAAAGATGCTGCTTTGCTTTCTACTCACTCGACACAGTAAATTTGATCGCATCCGTCGCAACATCAATCGCATGGGAATGCTGATCAACGACTTGTTACAGATCTCTCGTGTGTCGCGATCAGAGATGCAATATGTCAATTGATGAATCTCTTACTGCTAGCCAAGCATGGCAACCATGGGGGATTGACACACCTGAACATCCAATGTTTTATAGGGACTGCGCCACAGGACTCAGCCCTAAACCTTAGCTATTCGCAAAAATTCTATCTACGTAAGGTGATCTAATTATTAACTGGCGATCGCCCCGATGACAAAATCAGAATTAGCTGTTAAATTTTCGGCTTGCGCGCAAGAATCTTCGGAGAAATTACAGTTAGAACTTACGCAGTAGCCCTGCACTCAAGTGCGAGTCTCAAAGTTCAAACCCGTTGAAATGGTTTAATCAACAGTATTTGGTAGTCCACTTCAGTTAAAAAGTCAACACTGTCCGAATCGCATCGCCTCTGTGCATCATCGCAAACGCCTCATTGATTTCCTCAATTGGCATTACATTTGTAATTAGACTATCAATATCGATTTTACCTTCCATATACCAATCAACTATTTTGGGAACATCCGTGCGTCCTTTTGCACCACCAAAGGCAGTTCCTTTCCAGACGCGACCTGTGACTAGTTGAAATGGTCTAGTGCTGATTTCTTGCCCTGCACCTGCGACACCGACAATCACGCTCACGCCCCAACCTTTATGACAGCATTCGAGAGCTTGACGCATGGTTTGAGTTCTGCCAATACATTCAAAGGTGTAGTCTGCACCGCCCTTAGTTAGATCTACAAGATAGGGAACGAGATCGCCTTCCACTTCTAAAGGATTTACAAAATGGGTCATTCCCATTTTTTCAGCGAGGGCGCGTTTTTTGGGATTAATATCTACGCCGATGATCATGTTTGCGCCGACCATGCGACATGCTTGGATCACGTTTAAGCCGATGCCGCCCAAGCCGAAAACAACCACATTAGAACCAACTTCCACTTTGGCGGTGTTAATCACTGCACCGATTCCAGTTGTTACGCCGCAGCCGATGTAGCAGACTTTCTCGAAGGGTGCGTCATCGCGGATTTTGGCTAGGGCAATTTCGGGGAGAACGGTGTAATTCGCGAAGGTCGAGGTTCCCATATAGTGATGGATTTTTTCGCCATTAATTGAGAAACGACTAGTTCCATCGGGCATTAAGCCTTGACCTTGGGTGACGCGAATCGCTTGGCAGAGGTTGGTTTTACCACTGAGGCAATAGGAACAGTTGCGGCATTCGGGAGTGTAGAGCGGAATTACGCGATCGCCTGTTTTGAGCGATGTGACACCTGCGCCAACTTCGACCACGACTCCTGCACCTTCATGTCCGAGGATGGCGGGAAATAGTCCTTCTGGGTCATCGCCTGAGAGGGTGAATGCGTCGGTATGACAGACTCCTGTGGCTTTGATCTCGACGAGGACTTCTCCTGCTCTGGGGGGATCTAGTTGCACGGTCTCGATTTTGAGTGGTTGTCCTGCGGCGAAGGCGACTGCGGCTTTTACGTCCATAAATCTTATGATGTTCTTGAATTAATGGCTGGAGATTTATTTGAAATTATACGGGAAACGGATATATTGCTAGATCTCTTGCTATTGCAGTTTATACTTATTGGATATATCAAGTTCATTTCTTTTAGCATATTTGCATTGGGAAATGTTCTCGGTTCCTGCTAAATTCGGAGATGTGGCAATGGTTACGGCAATTAAGCAGTTTGGCATTGTGGGCAAAGATGGCAAAATTGAGCTTCATGCACCTGAATTAGTTGAAGGTACTGCAATTGAGGTGATTTTGTTGGTTGAGTCTCAGGATGAAACAGAGTATTTACTTTCGACAAAGGCAAATCGCGATTGCCTTTTAGCTGCGATCGCAAATGTGGAGAGTGGCGAAAATTTGATTTCTTTTTCAGCAGAGGAGTGGCATGAGAAATATCATATTTGAGCAAAAGGCTTTCCAGCAGTTTAATGGCTGGGTAAAGGAAGATAAAAAGGTCTATGCCAAAATTGTGGAACTGATTGATGATATGTTACGCAACCCATTTACAGGTATTGGAAAGCCTGAACCACTCAAGCATGAATTGAAAGGTTGTTGGTCAAGGCGAATTACGGATGAGCATCGTTT
>JAYUSC010000595.1:0-6746 GCA_043755885.1 Pseudanabaena sp.
ATCTCTGCGTTTATAGTATTAATCTTTTTTTCCTCGCTGTTGGCTTTCACATTGCCTTTCCCTTATTATTTTACCCTTCTATTACGAGCGGAATGTGGGATATAACGAATAAATAACTGAGCCTAACGCCGCACAAAAGAAAAGTACGGTTACTTCCACAAATTCGATCGCTAAACTCAAGGCTCCTAAGGTCAAACTAATCAGAAAGATGATTCCCGCGACCCGTAAAGGTGGTGAAAAGATACTGGCAAATAAGATAAATGCGATCGCGGTAATTGCCACTGCGATCGCACGCTGAATCTTGATCTGTCGTGGGGACAACCTCGTGAATTCTAAAATCTGCTGGCGATCGAAACCTGTCAATTCCAATAGTTCCGCTTCCGAAATCAATAATCGTTCTAGATTGGCTCTCATAATCATCGCCATCGTTGTTATTCTCAGAACAGGCAAGGGGCTTAAGCCCCTTGTTCCCAAAACTAACCTAATAGCTGAATATCGCTGAAGGTGATTTCATAGTTTTTGGTCTGACCTTGCTCGTTAGATTGCACGATTTGTTTGGTCATCACATAGTAATTACCCATCTTTTCGTAGATATCTTCAAAGCGAGCTTGACGCACAATTTCATCATTCATTGGATTACGGAACACCGCCGTATACATCGACGAAATATAACCTTCGCCAGTATCGAGATGTCCGAGGTGATTAATCACAAACCCAATCCGTCCCATGACGCGGCTGACCATCGAGATCTCTTTGCCACGGACTTTGTAGTTTGACCCCATCGAGTCGCCAGTGACCATGATCTCCACGGCTCCCGACTCGTCAGATGCACCAAGACTAAAGGTCGATTTGCCGTGAGCTTCTTCAAAGGTTTTGCGCTTGCGGTGAGTCACCACATCGCGTAGTTGGTTGTTTAGCCATTCTTGACCTTCATCCACAGAAACTGTCTTTTCTTCACCGCTAGGGGTGCGGGTCGTGCGCTCGATCAGTTGGGGCTGCTCCATAGTCACGGACACTGATAGATCTGGGTTAATCACCGCCTTACCAGTACGAGCTACGCCATCGATCGCCACAGAGACATTAGCGGTCAAGCCTGAGAAATTGCTATCCCATGTATAACGATTTTCGTAAGCAGCCTGAAATAGATCACGGGCGCTAGTATCGGATTGAGTATTCGGTGCTGCTGTAACCATGTTTTGTCAAAGGGGTTAAGTATTTCTATATTTTACTTTGCGGATGGTATGGCTTGTACCTAATCGCGTTTGCTAATTACCAGGTGTGGGCTTCAGCGTAAACAAGAAATCTAAGCGAGTAGTCTTGGCATCAACATTGGTAGAAGTGACCGCGATCCCATTAATGGCATCAAGCACCGAGCGAATTTCCGTAAAACTAGGATTAGACTTGACTTCAGGTGGCAAAAGGCGATCGGCAAGAGATAGCGCCGTAGTCATATTCAGATAGAAATAACCACCATTGGACTTAGGAATATCTGTCGTTAGAATTTTGAAAGAACTACTTTCGGGCAAATTATTGGCAGGCTTAGGCACAAAGGTATCGGCAAGATCGCCCATAGACCAGAACACAAAATTATTATCTAAGGAGCCGCGTGTTGCCACGTTGGTATTGGCGATCGCCCAAGCAATCACCGATTTATCACCAATTTGTTTGGGCTTGAGATCAACGCCCTTGGGCAATAGTCCTCCAGAATTTGTTTGAGCCACCTTATCGATTTTGTCAAGGGCAGTCTTCGCCGCAGCCTGATCACTAGCTTGAGCGATCGCCACAAATCCAAACCCAGGATTCGCCAAAATCCCTTGATTATTGGGAATCGCTGCGATCGCAAATTCACCATTCATCCATTTGAGAATATCTTGATCAAGATCCAGCTTCGTACTATCTTTGACAGACTTCCGAATCTGCTCAATCAGTTGTGCGGAGCTAGCATTTCCCTTAGCTTGAGTAACTAGCGATTGCCAAGACTGATAAAGATTTACGCCCGAAACTAATAAGAATGTTTCCTGCGGTAAGAGATTGAGAACCTTGGCATCGTTATTAGATAAGGGACTGGAATTATCATTTTTGAGATAAGTATTAATCTCAAATCGCAAACCTTCTTTCTGAGTACCACCAGTTAAAGTCATCGCATCTAGTTCTCGCTTTGACTGAGCGATCGCCGCCTCATTGAGATTGAGATTAGCTTGAGAGCCAATAAACTCTAGGGCAACATCGCCATCTAGATAAACTTGCAACAATGGCTCGCCAATTTTGGTTTGGCTGGGAGCACCATAAATCTTGGCAAAAATTGGCTTCTTAGCAAGAGACGGATTAGTCCCCTTATAGGTATCAATCGCCTGTTTGATTAAAGTCGGACTAGTTGCGATCGCAACGTACTGCCCACCAATATCCGCAGTTACCACACTGTTATTCGGGTCACGGGTGGGTGACTCGTAATAGGTGACATCTTTGTACTGCGTGGTGGTAAACTTCGCGCCCTGTTGCGCCAACGCCCCACGATATTTTGCTAAAAAAGCATCGGACTTACTGCGATCGCGAGTTGGGGCAATGATTAAAGTTGCCGCAGGTGCTTGGGGCTGTGATGCATTAGGCACTAGCGCCGTAATGATATACCCCTCTAACCAAGGCTGTACATCGCGACTATATTCAGTTTTGCTCTGGACTAGTAACGAATTTAGCGGCGATTTGGTCAACCCTTCACCGATCAGCTTTTGCGAGGCAGGCGTACCAAATTGGGCAAGTTTATTCCAAGGTTCAGATTTGGTATTAAAAGCCATCACCACTTGCGCCTCTTGGGGGATCGCCGCCGCCGCGCCTAAGATCCCTTTAATCGACTGCGATCGCTGACTAAAGTAAAAGTACGCCCCCCCAGCTCCTGCGGCAATCACCGCCGCCGCAATACCGATATACATCAGCATTGCTGATTGTTTTTGTTTAACAGATTTGTTGGTTTTAGATGGCTTCGACATGGGTATGGAATAAACCTAAAAAGTTGTAAGATGCTGAGCGCCAAGTCTCAATCAAGATACTACAGAACCGAGCATAAATCATCAGAGTTATTGACTGAAAATCTAAAAAACGATTTGACAATAAGAATTGCTGTATTCTTTTGAATATAGTTTTAACGTATAGATGACACATGGATACAGATAATCTAGCCGTTTATAGCCTTGTTGAACAGTTGCGCGGCTATGGTCGCAAGCAGTTTACTGGCAAGCTGGAACTCCATAGTGTCAAAGATTACAAATGGAGTATCTACTACTGTCATGGTCGGTTGGTGTGGGCTGCGGGGGGAATGCATCATCACCGACGTTGGCGCAGATTGATGGGACAGTACAAGCTCCAGATCGACTTTAATAAAATCTCTTTCCGCACGATCGAGGAAATTCGACTCTGGGATTATCATGTGCTGGTAATTCTGATGAAACGCATGGTCTTAACCCGTGAGCAAGTCACACCGATTATTGAAGGCTTTGTGCAAGAAGTATTGTTTGACATTATCCAATGTGCAGCCAACGAAAAGATTACCTACTACTGTGATTTTGAAGATGAGATTTCACCAGTGATTTCACTGATCCATGCCGAACATGCGATCGATCACGCGCACCAAGAGTGGTTAACATGGCGCAAAACTGGAATCGCCGATTTTTCGCCAAATCTTGCACCTTGGATCAAGCGCCCATCACAATTGAAAGAAGAAGCTTCTGATCTTACTTACAAAACTCTAATCACGATCCTTGATGGTCGGCGATCGCTGCGAGAGTTATCGACATGGATGAAAAAAGATTTACTTAATCTCGTCCAGTCATTAATGGCTTATTATCATCGCGGCATGATCGGACTAGTGGAAGTTGCGGATATCCAATCTCCTGTTGCAGGGCTTTCAATTGAATCTGAAAAAAATGAATCTACTCAGTTGATTGAGCAAAGACAGTCTCAGAAAAAGCTAGAATCAATGACAAGACCTCTGATTGCCTGTGTGGATGATAGCAATCAAGTATGTGCAACCATCGAACAGATCGTTAGAGGATTTGGATTTGGCTTCCTAGGAATCCGAGATTCTATTAATGTATTGCCGTTGCTAGTTGAACATCGACCAGAGATGGTTATTTTAGATTTAGTGATGCCTGTGGTTGGTGGTTACGAACTCTGCACTCAAATTCGCCGTATCCCAGAGTTTAAGGATACGCCAATTCTGATTTTGACTAGCAATGACACATTTGTCGATCGCATTAGATCAAAATTTGTCGGCGCAACCGCCTTTATCTCGAAAACGGCGGGTAATGACAAAATTGGCGAACAAATCCAGAAATATCTCCTTCCTTTTAATAAGGAGATAGAGGAGATACCGCCAATTGATTTGTCAGATATTTCTAGTTAGGGTCTGTTTTTACAAGAATAAAAATCTATGTTTAATTTGTTTAATCTCTTATCAACTGAAAATCCAACAGCCAAAAAACCTTTGTCTGAGTCATCAAAGCAGTTGCTGAGCCAGCAGATATTCACAAACGCTCGACCCAATGCAGTTGTGCGAGATTTTGAGACATTTATCGAGTTTCTAAAACTTCACAAAGTTGAAGTTAGTGCTAATCAAAATGCGATCGCACCAAAATATCTCGCCGATCTTAATGCTCGTCTCAGTCACCCCACCAAACTTGACTTGTTGCGTCACAACCAAAAATCCTATCCCTACATTCATGGACTCTATTTGCTTTTGCGTAGTTCTGCGATCGCACAGGTGCAACCAGACAAGAAGAAGAGCATCTTCAAAATCGATCCGCAAGTTCTCCAATCATGGCAGGAGCTAAACGACACCGAAAAGTATTTCAATCTTCTTGCCACATGGATCTTCTATGCTGATGAAAGCCTTATGAATAATGAAAGACGAGGTTTGATTGAATGGTGGCATGTATTTAATTCTTGGGGAGATTTGCCTACAAAAGGTTTGAATTTCACCAGTTCCCAAAATAATGATTGGTTCAGCCGCATCAAACTGCATAATGTCGCGTTGTTAAATCTATTTGGATTTATTGAAGTAAAAGATACTGAACCTTTAGCAGGAAAAGGATGGCACATTACTAAGGCTAAGCCACTCCCTTTTGGGACAGCAATGATGGAGCTGTTCCAAAAAACTAATTGGCAGACAGGGCTTTTTCTTCATTCGGGTTATGCTCTAGAAGAGCAATCCATGGGCATAGATGTTGTTATCCAGCCTTCAACACCCACTGAGGTATTGCAAGAAGAATTTCAAGCGCTGGACTTGTTCCCGACATGGGAGAAAAATTTGCAGCTACCTGAGCCTGAATCTAAAGATGGCATATTTATTTTTAAGGTATCGCTCAAAACTGCGTGGCGCAAAATTGCTATTCCTTCTAATTTCACACTCAATGATTTCAGTTCGGCAATTCTGAAAGCTTTCAATTTCTATAACGATCATCTACATCAATTCACCTATAAAGATCGTCAAGGATTTAAGAAAAGTATCACACATCCCTATTCCGAAGAACCACCTTCTACTGATCAAGTTTTGATTAGGGATTGGCAAATTGAAATTGGCGATCGCATTACCTATGTGTTTGATTTTGGCGATTGGTGGGAGTTTAGTGTCGTGTTAGAAAGTATTGATGAGCCTGATCCCAAGCTCAAGAAAGCTAAGGTTATCGACCAAAAGGGCAAAGCACCAGAGCAGTATCCTGATTATGACGAGGAAGAATAAAAGAAAGCGGCGCAATGTGCCGCTTTCTTTTATTTGAGTTCGTTTTGTAAGTATTCGACCACTGATTCGATTTCCACTAAAGTGGCGACCTTCGTCGCCCGATTGACGATTTCGACTTTGCCATCTGCGATCGCCTTACCCGTAACCACGCGATAAGGAATACCCACAAGATCAGCATCTTTGAACTTAACGCCAGCCCGTTCATCGCGATCATCTAGCAACACTTCCACACCCGCAGCATCGAGCGCAGTGTAGAGCCTTTCACCTACATCCATTTGCTTAGCATCGCCCGCATTCGGCACGGTCACAATCACATGATAAGGTGCGATCGCCTTATTCCAGATAATGCCATCTTTGTCGTAGGACTGCTCTACGGCAGCTTGGGCGAGACGCGACACACCAAGACCGTAGCAACCCATGACTAAGGGGCTTTCTTCACCCTGCTCGTTGGTGAAGGTCGCTTTCATCGCCTTAGAATATTTGGTTCCCAATTGGAAGATATGACCGACTTCAATACCTCTAGCGGTTTGTAAGATTTGTGCAGGATCGTGAACTGCGCGATCGCCTGCTTTGGCTTTATCGAGATTTACGACGGTAGGCAAAGTGCAATCCTTGCCCCAATTTGCGCCCACAACGTGATAATCGGCTTCATCAGCGCCCGTCACAAAGTTTTGCAAATCGGCAACATTGCGATCGGCTAGGCGTAGGAACTTCGGCGCAACATTTGCAGTGGGATCAATATAGGAGTCTTCAAGATTGGGTGAGATAAATCCTACAGGAAGTTGAGAATGCGCCCATTTTTGTTGAGATTCCGCATCAGCAACTTGGAGATTAATGATTGCTTTACCGCCGTAATTTGCGGCTAATTTGGTCAGTTCATTTTGCAACTTTACTTCGTTAACATCGCGATCGCCGCGAATGCTAACCAGAACTAAAACATTTGTGCCATTGTCATACACAACTTGATAGAGAACCTGCTTCACAATCTGAGTAGGATCGCATTTTAGAAACTTGC
>JAYUSC010000596.1:0-2881 GCA_043755885.1 Pseudanabaena sp.
CCGCCGAACCAATTTTGGGTTTTATATGCACAGGTTATTTAATTCTCATTCCTTAGTACTTTAACATTCAGATTTTAATCGCGATTATTCAAATACAAATTTAGGCGTTATTTACTTGTTGTAATTGCGCCTAAACGATCGCCAAAAGGAAAAAATCTAATAGTCGCTTTACCGATCGCATTTTCCTTTGGCAAAAATCCCCAGATATGCGAATCATTGCTGTGATTGCGATTGTCGCCCATCATCCAGTAATAACCTCTCGGTACAACCACTTGACGCATCATATATTTGGGTGCTTCCGCAATATATGGCTCATCTAGAGGTTCATCATTGCGATAGACTTTGGCATTTTTTACCTCAATGCGATCGCCTTCAAGTCCAATCAAGCGCTTGATATAAGCTTTACTCGTATCATCGATCGCAGGGGACTTAGGCGGATAGAAAATCAAAATATCGCCGCGTTGTGGCTCTTGCCATTGCTGTGAAATCTTATCGACTAAAATGCGATCGCCTACTTGCAAAGTCGGCTCCATCGAGCCAGAGGGAATGAAGCGTGGCTCGACAATGAAAGTTCGCAGAAATAAGGCGATCGCCAGAGCCACGACAAAAATCCGAATGGTTTCGCCATGTTGTTGCCACCAAGGTTTAATGGGAACTTGCGGATCGAGCTTAATTTCTGTGGACATGAATCAATTTCTATGAGAGGACAAATCTTTCTCCCCCTCTCCCAAAGGGAGAGGGGGCTGGTGGGTGATGGTCTAATATTTAGGAACGTTTAAATTACCAGCGCGATTGTCAAAAGGCCAGTAACGAAACATCGCTCGACCAACTAGATTCTCTTCGGGCAAAAATCCCCATGCGTGGGAGTCCAAACTGTTATTGCGATTATCGCCCATCACCCAATATTTGCCACTTGGCACGGTGAAATACGGATTGTCTTTACCCGATTGGACATTAGAAGGACGAAAGCAATTGGGACAGAGGGCATCGTCTTGGGTTGGCAAAGTGTAGTTGGGCGGCGCAGAAATGTATGGCTCATTGAGAGGTGCATCATTGATAAATACTTTGCCATCACGAATACTGATGCGATCGCCTGGTAAACCAATCACTCGCTTGATATAGACCTTAGAAGCATCAGGAACAACAGGATTCACGGGTGGATTAAATACAATAATTTCGCCGCGCTCAGGTTTGCGCCAACGAAAAGAGAGCTTATCGATAATTAAGCGATCGTCGATTAATAAAGTTGGCTCCATCGAGCTAGAGGGAATAAATCGAGGCTCAGCCACAAATATCCGCACGCCGACTGCTAATAAGATGGCAACTGCGACAGTTGGCAAGTTGTCAGCCAAAAAAGTTTTGACTGAATTTTCTTGTTTGGGAACAGGAGGTGCTTGCTTAGGATCGGTGGGAGGATTGACTGGTGAATTATCAGTGCGATCGCTAGAATTATCAGATGACATAGAAATGCTCGCGGGATTGTACTTATCTTAAAGCTTGTTTAGCAAGTATGGTGCTAAGCGCTAAACTTGCTACTTTTTCAAGGCACTGGGAACTTCAATTGCATGATCGCCTGACAGGTTAAACTCTTGATGAATAACTTTTAGTGCTTGTTCCGCCTGATGATCGCGCACCACGCAGCTAACTTTAATCTCGGATGTGGCGATCATCTCAATGTTAATGCCTGCATTCGCAAGGGCGCTAAACATGCGTGCGGCAATTCCTGATTGATAGATCATATTTGCGCCGACAATACTGACTTTGCTAATGTCACCATCGCAGCTAACTGCACCATAGCCGAGAACTTTAGCATATTCCTTCAGTGCGGTTTCAGCTTTAGCAAGATCAGCGATCGCAACGGTAAAGGCGATTTCATTAACATTGCGATCGGACTGCGACTGCACGATCATATCCAAACTAATATTCTGTTCGACGAGCTGCTCAAGGATTTTGGCTGCCATACCAGGGCGATCGGGTACTTGTTGCACTGCGATTCTGGCTCGATTGCGATCGAGCGCCACGCCGCGTACAGGCGAAATGTCTACGCTATTTTCAGAACTAATTTCACAGTCTTGATGCGATCGCACTGGCACATCGAAGGTTTTTTGGATCGCTGCGATCGCAACTTCGCCATCCGCCGCCGCAATCACACAACTAATTTTAATTTCTGAAGTCGAGATCATTTGAATATTGACCCCAGCGCCTGCCAAAGCCAAAAACATTTGCGCGGCTACAGCAGGGCGACCAATCATGCCTACGCCGATAATGCTGATTTTGGCGACATCAGGATCAATCGCGATCGCACTTTCACCGAGCTTAATATTGCGCGTAATTGAGGCGGCTAAGGCGCATTGGCTATGCGGGAGCGTGAAAGCAATATCATTTAAGCCTTCGGTTTCTTGGACTGCTTGAATAATCAAGTCAACGTTAATTCCTTGTGCCGCTAAAGATTTAAAAAGTTGAGAAGCGATCCCTGGGCGATCGGGAATTTGTAAGAGCGCGATTTTGGCTTGATTGTAATCAATCGAGACATTCTCGACAAAGCGATTTACTTCTAAAGTCTCAAGGTTTCCCGTGCCAATGCGCGGCGAAGTGATCACCGTCCCCGCGTCATCGAGCCAACTCGATCGCACACACATTTTTACGCCAAAGTTACGCGCAATCTCCACCGATCGCGGATGCAAGACTTTTGCGCCCAAACTTGCTAGCTCTAGCATTTCATCGCAAGTTATCTCCGCAAGCATTTGCGCCTTCGGCACGATGCGCGGGTCAGTCGTCAAAATTCCTGGTACATCGGTATAAATTTCACAAATATCGGCATTAATCGCCGCTGCGATCGCAACTGCCGAAGTGTCAGACCCGCCGCGCCCTAAAGTCGTAA
>JAYUSC010000597.1:0-6736 GCA_043755885.1 Pseudanabaena sp.
TATCCAATATGTGCTGCAACGTCCAGCTAGTGATGACTTAGTTAAAAGTGTCCAGCGAGCGCGAAATGGTGATTATTCCGCATAAGCTGATTGGCAATGCCATTATTAACTTTAGCCGCCCGATCGCTATTCATGCCGAACGAATTCGCCACGGCTTCTCTTATAATGACCCGCCCAATTTAGCCAAACATGTTTTGATGACCACGGCTCTGGAAACCGAAGGCATTTTAAAAGATCCAGCCCCAGAGATTTTTACAATTTCTTACGATGACTCGGCGGTTACCTACGAAGTGAAATTTTATATTGGTGATTACAGCCATATTGAAAGTATTCGCGATCGCTTTATGAGTCGGATCTGGTATGCCACCCAACGCAATAACCTGACGATTCCTTTCCCGATTCGTACTCTAGCATTACGGTATCGGTGAAAAAGTGATCTGGCAAGGAATGAATAATAATGCGCTATATATTGTGATTTCTGGTACGGCGATGATGTCCGTCTGCGATCGCGATCGCAACGAACATGAGCTACTAACCATTAAAACTGGTGAGTTTTTTGGTGAGATGACGCTTTTTTCGGGTGAACCCAGTCCCATCTCGGTAACTGCGATCGCAGATCTCGAAGTGATGATGCTATCTGCTAATGCAGTCAATCAAATGATCGATCGCCAGCCGAGTTTTGCCCGTGAAATCAGTCAGATCTTAGAAACACGCCGCCGCGTCGTCAATACAACTTGACCCAATAAGCTGTGGCGGTGCTTCGCACCGCCACAGCTTATTGGGTTTTGACTTTGCCTACCTCTTTGTGTAGGCAAAGCCAAGCTTTCATCCATACCTTTAGCTAGATTCACATGTCGAAATATTTTGTTATATTTCTTTACATAAGGAACTCGTAGAGAGAAAAAAGCAATGAGCAGTTACACAGTCAACGAACGCGGCGTTCTCAACAATTTTGCAGTCGAACCAAAGATGTATGTTGAAGAGACCGAAAAAGCTGGTTTTACACCTTTCGCAGAATTGTTAAATGGCAGATTGGCGATGATTGGCTTCGTATCTCTACTAATTCTCGAAGCTTCCACAGGGCATGGATTGATTTGGTGGCTCGGTAACCTATAAGCATTAACTTTTCCCAATCAAAATGTTTCAGACAAAGTAAAAACGATTAAACGATTCTTCAACCCTACCTTTTGGTAGGGTTTTTTATTGCAGATATTTGTGCTCATTTAATATGTGTTTCCAAGCAAGGCTGAAACTCTTCCCAACGGCGGCTGACTTGCTCATGACAGTCAGGTGGAAAGATTTTGAGGTTTTGGAACAGATTTATTTCCAGATGTTGTTCCATTTTCAGCAGCAGCACAATTTCCTTGGCTGGGGCATAGTTACCAACAGCCTCTACAAGCACTGTGATCAAATCTTGGTCTAGCGAAAAAGCCTGAATCGAAGTGATTAACTCTTGCTCCGCCATAAATTGAGATTTAAAGAGCGTAACTTCTAAACCTGTGTTGCGAGGATCAATGTCTTTGCGATCGACATCACAAACCACGACTCCGCGACCATGCTGCAAAAAACCTTGCCATGCGGCATAACCGATCATCATTAAGTTGGCATGGATAAAACTCTTTTGCCAATAGCCAAAATTTCCTTGCCAGTCACGATCTTTTAACTTCATCTATTACCTCGTAGATGTAGATTTATGGATTTGATATAGCTTTTGGCGGGCGTTCTGACTCTTTCTGCACTATTTGCAAAAAATCACAGTTGCGGGACAGCGTTGGATTTGCACCAATCTTTCCCCATTACTTTTAGTGACTGATCCTCACTAAAACCAAAATCTGAGTTCACATCATAGCATTTTAATTTTTGGTGATGATCAATTACAATGTCGAATCATCAGGACATCCGCAGTTGTCGGTTAATGCAAATATGGATCTTGAACTTTCTCGATTTTATAAGGCTTGCAACCCCACGCATCCGCTTGACTCTAGTAATGAAGAAGATCGCAGCTATTATGTTGATCTCTCGACGGTACGCGGCGAAAAGCTGATTGAGAGTTTGTCGCGCAAGATTGTGCGGATTTCGCCAGACGAGGCAACCTGTCAATTATTTACGGGGCATATTGGCTGTGGCAAATCGACGGAGCTTTTGCGGCTGAAACATGAGCTGACGGAGAAAAAGTTTCATGTGGCTTATTTTGAATGCGATCGCCAATTAGAACTAAGCGATGTTGATGCGAGTGATATTTTGCTTGCGATCGCAGGACAACTCAGCAATGGTTTGGAAAAGGAAGGGATTAATATTATTCCAGAATATTTCAAGAAATTGTTTGGTGAACTGAAGGACATTTTACAAACGAAGCTAGATTTAAGCGCCAATTTCAAGCTATCCGTGGGGATTGCCGAGATTACGGCTCAGGCGAAAAATAGTCCGTCATTGCGGCGGCAGATGCGCGAACGATTGGAGTCACGCACAAGTAGCATTATCAATTCGATTAATAAGGAGTTACTGGCTCCTGCGAAGGAAAAGCTGAAAGCTAAAGGGCTGAATGGTTTAGTCGTGATTGTAGATAATCTCGATCGCATCGAAAATCGCATCGATCCGAAGGAGCAGTCACGAGCGGGATATTTATTTGTGGAGCGCGGCGATCAGTTGCGGGGATTGGATTGTCATGTGGTGTATACGGTTCCATTGTTGTTGACTTTTTCTAATGATGCTGCGATCGTCACCAGTCGATTTGGTACAGATATTAAGACTTTGCCAATGGTTCCTGCGCGATCGCGAGATGGGAGTGCGTGCGAGGCAGGACTAGCGCTATTGCGACAGATCGTGATGGCGAGGGCGTTCCCGCAGGTTAATGCGGTGCAGCGGATGGGTGATGAGTTTGTAAATAAAGTATTTGATAGCCCCCAAACTCTTGATCGCTTATGTCAAGCTAGTGGTGGTCATGTTCGCAATTTATTTCGATTGTTGTATGGTTGTTTGGAGCAGGACGATCCGCCAATTACGGCTAAGTTGGTTGAGAGCATCATCGCTAAGGAACGGAATAAGATGGTTAAAACGATTACTGAAGATGAATGGGAACTAATTGCCAAGGTAAAACAAGATAAGAAAGTGCGTGGTGAAGTGGAGTATCAGACTTTGATTAAGAGTCAGTTTGTGTTTGAGTATGAGTATCAGGGTATTAGTTGGTTTGATGTGAATCCGATTTTGGATGATTAAGACCCTCACTCCCCAGCCCCCTCTCCCTAGGGAGAGGGGGAGCTAGACAGATAGATAGAGAAGGTTTTTATGAGCGATCGCATAGATATAGTTGCAGAAAATAATCGTGATGCGATGCGGCGCTTAGAGCGAGTTGTGACGCGATCGCAAGGATTTTCGTTGTCGATCGCATTATGTAATTATCGGATTTTGCAAAAGCGAGTTTTGCAGGATTTGCGATCGCAGATTACATCTCAGGGATATGCCGAAACTGCGATCGCAATTCTTGAACTGGAAGCAGATGCGAAGACTTTGCTGACTCCAATTCAAGAATTAATGAAAACTGTGCATCATGCGCCACCAGAGCAGAAGCCAAAAGTATTAATGGTTTTGGGATTGGATGCAGTTACAGAGATTGAAGCAGTTTTAAAGTCGGCAAATCGAGTACGAGAAGAATTTGCCAATTGTTTAGAATTTCCGATGGTGCTGTGGTTAAGCGATCGCACGCAGGATATTCTCACCCGCGAGGCGAGTGATCTGGCGAACTGGACGACGGCGGGGGCGATCGAGTTTCGGTTGAAGCCTGTGGAGCTAAGATCGCTGGTGCAAGAGTCAACGGCAGTAATGTTTGATATCTTTCTTGATCTTAGCAACCGTAAATCTCTACAATCTGCGATCGCGAGTGGTTTACAACAGTTTGAAATAATGACTGCGGTGACAGAATTAGAAACAGAACGAGTCATCGATCTAGAATTGAAGGCGAATCTTGATTTTGCTTTTGGTTGTATTGCTTTTACTGAATCACAAATCAATCAATCCAAAGAATTGTTTCAGAAGAGTTTGAGGTTTTGGCAAGGTAAAAACCAGCTTAAACAAGCAGTTTGCCTGTTGCAATTAGGAATGTGCGATCGCGCAGTAGCTTTTCGTAGTCGCTTCAATAAAGAGCCATTTTATCGAACATCGCAGCAATATTTTACTCAAAGCATCGCCATCTTTCGACAAATAGAACGATGGGATCTCGTTGCCGAATATATTAATTTTTTGACAGTTACGATCGAAGAGTTAGCAAGTCTAGAATCCTCTACCTCATCGCATCAACAGCCAGTAAATAATGACTTGTGGCAGGAATTAGAATCTCTTGCTAACGAGGCATTGGTATTACATCAGACTTATCCCAATTTATTGCGAGAGGCAAACGATCGCGGTATTCTCGCCGCAGTCAGACTAGCTAAGGCTGACTATGCGACAGCAAAACAGTTTGCCGAGTCAGCGCTAGCACTCTATCAGAATGCGGTCGATTGCAAACTACCAAATTTGCTATTTTCAGAACGCTATATCTATGGAAAATATGAACTTTGGCTAGCAAAAGCCTTAGCAGGAATGGGAGATCATCAAGGTGCGATCGCAAGATTAGAAGGGGTACGCGATCGCTGGCGGCATCAGCATGACGCTAGGGTATATGTGGCAGTTTTGGAGGAGTTGCGATCGCTCTACACGGCAACAGGTTTAGATTTAGAAGCATTTGAGACAAAGCAACATCAGCGATCGGTGGAGCAGCAATATGGGTTACGAGCCTTTATCGGTGCGGGAACTTTGAATCCTAGACGGGAAGCAAGCAATCCTGATATGTATGCTTCTATTTCGTTTAAGAATGATGGCATTGCTCAAGAGATTGAAGCTTCGGGGCGAATGCTAGATGTGCAGAACTTGGTCGATCGCATTGGTAAAGCGCGATTTCCCCTAACCGTAATTCATGGCGATTCGGGCGCAGGAAAAAGTTCGATCCTTAGTGGTGGGTTGGTTCCTGCGTTACGGACAAAGGGAACAGTGGACGGGCGGAAGATTATAGTTTTTGCGATCAAAAATTATAAAGATTGGAGTGGGTCAGTCAAAAGCCAGTTACAAAAATATTTTGGCGATCGCCGTCCCGATCTCGATCCGATTCATCATTTTAAGCGCAATATCGATGAGAACTATCTGACGGTATTGATTTTCGATCAGTTTGAGGACTTCTTTTTTAAGAAAGAAGATTTTCGCGATCGCCTCCCATTTTATAAGTTCCTCAAAGCTTGTCTGCATACTGATTTTGTGCGGGTGGTATTATCGCTGCGGGAAGACTATTTGCATTATTTATTGGAATGCGATCGCGCTGTGGATTTGGAGAAAGTAGAGAATGATATTCTCGGTAAGCAGGTGCGTTACTATCTGGGAGATTTTACGCAAGTACAGGCGCGACAAGTGATCGAGACATTGACTTTGCGATCGCAGTTACGTTTAGAGCCTGAGTTAATCGAGCGCCTTGTCACAGATTTGAGTAATGAGCAGCATCGGATTTTGCCGATCGAGTTGCAGGTGGTGGGGGCGCAGTTGGAGTCGGAGAGTCCGCCGATTGCTTTGCGATCGCAGTATTTGGCGCTGACGGGTGATCCGCATCGGAAGCCGAGTGAGGTTTTGGTGGAGCGGTGGTTGGAGAATGTGGTGCGAGATTGTGGGGTGGCGAATCAGGGGTTGGCGGAGCGGGTGTTATATGCGTTGACGGGAAATGAGGAGAAGCGTCCGCACAAGACGCAAGCGGAGCTTGCCAGTGAATTGTTGCCCTCACCCCCAGCACTTCTCCCTAGGGGAGAGGGGAGCCAAGAATCTCTCTTACTCCCCCTCTCCCCTAGGGAGAGGGGGCTGGGGGGTGAGGGCAACCTGTCCCTAGTACTAGCAGTTCTCGTTGGCTCGGGGCTTGCTTTTCGAGTGAGTAGCACACCTGATGACCGTTTTCAGTTGATTCATGATTATTTGGTTAGCTTCATTCGTAAAAAATATGTCTTCGGCATGGCGGAAGAGTTGCGGATGACCAAAGAACAATTGCGATCGGTTCTAGAAGCTAAAGATACGGCTCTAGGAGCGGGTACGACCTCAATATGATTGCACTGGAAATAATCTGAAAGTGTATGCTGACCAAGTTTTTTTGCAGGTATCCCCATAAAATCATATTGGAAACTATGCTGAACAAGCCTTACAGAAGCTAGCTTTATCAAACTGAGGTCGCACCCCTAGGAGCTAAAGATAAGGAACTCCAACGCGCCGAAATTGCTGAAATCGAAGCGGTGAGCATCACCTGTGAAGCTTACTGGCTTGCCCATAAAGAGCTAGATGCGATGATGGCAGGATTACAGGCGCGCGGCGAATTATCGATCCTGATATCCGCAAGATTATTCCTAATTACTTGTGAAGGAAAAAGGAAAAATTGGTATTGTCCCGTAGGGGCGCAGCATTTGTGCCACAATTTTTAAACCCACCACATCAACCTCGATCTGCAAATGCTACGCCCTCTCCGCCTCTTTCATTTCAAAGTAAGGTGAGGTATTAAAATAATGGTGGAGTGTCAACGTATAAAAATTTTTCGCAAGGTATTAATATGGAAAATCCTGCAATTAATGATCGCAAAATCTATCCTTTGATCGCTCAGAGATGGAGTCCTCTTGCTTTTGATAGCAAACTTGTTGAAACCGAAAAACTTGCTCAGTTATTTGAAGCAGCCAGATGGTCT
>JAYUSC010000598.1:0-6736 GCA_043755885.1 Pseudanabaena sp.
CCGCCCCACTAATTCTGGAGAATCTGGATTGGCACTTTATTTATTCGCTTGTCCCTAAGCGCTTACATTCATTTAAATTTTTAAAAGTGTTGAAAAGTATTCAAAAATGTTGAAAAGCGACGCTTTTAAAAATTTATTGATTTGGGTTTGAGCGCCAAGCGCTGTAGTTAATCTACATTAGCTGTTCAAGCATTCTACTGGAACATAATATGGAAATCATGCGTTTGGTGGTGACGGGCCCAGTAGGGGCTGGAAAGTCTACCTTTATCAGATCTGTTAGTGAAATTGAAGTTGTTGACACTGACCGTCAAGCAACCGACGAAACCGCAGAGCTAAAACCCAAAACCACTGTTGCCTTTGATTTTGGTCGCTTGCAGTTTGGACCAGAAATGGCGCTACATCTGTATGGAACTCCTGGGCAATCTCGATTTGACTTCATGTGGGATATTTTGATTAAGCAAGCCCACGCCTATGTTCTGCTTGTCGCGGCTCACCGTCCCGCCGAATTGCGATATGCTCGTCGGATTGCTACTTTCATGAATCACCGCCGCCAGTTACCAATGATCGTAGGGCTGACGCATATGGATGCTCCCAATGCTTGGCAAATGGATAATATTGCGATCGCACTAGGATATATTAATCCTCACACCCGCCCTCCATTCATCAGCGTTAATGCCAATGAGCCAGCTTCAGTAGCTCAAGCGATTGTTACCCTAATTCAGCATTCAATGCAGGGTTGTTTGGTTTAAAGGGGGGATTTGAATTTTTTTCATTCTGATTTTCTGCATAATCACAGGATTTAAGTCATGGCTATTTCAGGATATTTATCTGAATTCTCTCTCCCCGAAATCTTTCGGCTGGTTGAACAGGGCAACAAAACGGGGCGGTTAAGTATTCAAGAACGCTCCGAGAATCCAACCCATCAAGGCAAAATATTTCGCGTCTGGTTCAAGCTAGGAAATATCATCGCGGCGGGCGATCGGCTCGATGGACATGGATTGTTGGCGATGATCCAGCAGAGGGGATGGATTAATGCTAGAGTTTCCTCCCGTATCAATGAAGTATGCGCCCTCAATCAACCCGCAGGGCTATGTCTAAAAGAACAGGGGTTGCTGGAAGCTGAACAACTAAAACTACTGTTTAGCCAGCAAGTATTGCAACAGGTATGCAAACTATTTGAGTTACAAGATGGACAGTTTCAATTTGATGCAAAAGTAGCGCCGCCCAGTTCAGAATTGACAGGTTTAACGGCTCCACCTAGAGATGTGACCTTGGCAGGGTTACGGGCTTTACGAAATTGGGCAATGCTTATGGACAAGTTGCCAGAGGCAACTTCAGGAATTGTCAGTACAATCATTGGTAACCCACAATTACGCTTGAATCAACTCGAATCGCAGGTCTGGGAGTTTACCAAAGGGGATGTCACAATTCAGAATATTGCCAAGCAACTACAATTGCCACTTGAAAAGATCCAGCAGGTGGCTTTCAGATTGATGGTTATGGGACTAGCAGAAGAAGTGCCCTTTGTTTCGGTAGAGATTCCAACCCAGAAGCAGGATTATGGAATGCCAATAAGGTCGTCAGGAAGCTCCAGTTCAGCTCCGAGCAATGCGTTCTTACTAAGCCTCTTGGGGCATTTTAAGGATAAAGCTTACGCCTAAACCACCCCCACTAACAAGCTGAATAAATTACCGCAATTTGTATGCAAATCCGATTTGATCGGAAGTTGTCTTATCCGTCTAGTCGCATGGGATTGCAGGCTGTATTCAAGTTTCTGAAATTACCTGTCAGCATTTTTGCGATCGCTCTCTATTCATCTAGATGCTCAGAGACAGAGCGATAAAGCTCTAAAACATGGTGATCGAGGAGTTGGTAATAGACTTTACGCTGACTTTTGCGATAACTGACTAGACGCATTGTCCGTAAAACTCGCAATTGATGAGATACCGCCGATTCACTCATGCCCACTACTGCCGCGAGATCGTGAACACATAGTTCCTGTTTCGATAAAACTGAGAGAATCCGTAGGCGATTGGGATCGCTCAACATCCCGAAAAATTCCGCCATATTCTGCGCTTTCTCAATTGGCAAAATTGCGTTAATTAAATCTTCTAATGCGTCAGGTGCGATCGCATGAAGATCGCAGGTCGGCAAGTTATCGACGGAAAGTGCAGAAGGATTTAGCATGGTTACATTTTACAAAAAAGCGATCGCCTTTAAAATTGTCTTGACATATGAACGTATATTCATATATGTTAATCTTAATTGTATAGGATCAAATATATGACAACTCTCACAGCGACTAATACAGACACGAAATGCGCTTGCCCTCAATGTAGTTGCATGGTTTCCCTAGACACCGCGATCATGGCAAATGACAAGCCTTATTGCAGCAAAGCTTGCGCTGATGGACATCCTGAAGGATCGGCTGGTTGTAAAAAATCTGGCTGTGGTTGTGGCTAAACTGCCAAAAAGAAGGAAGTAGGCTCAGCCGACCTCCTTCTTTTTGGCTTTTGGTTAAGGTATAGTACAACTCATTAGCTTCACCAAAATTCAAGATGCTGAATTTAAACGAAATTATGTCGCTTGCCCGCCCGATCGCTTGGGGTGCGGGGGATATTCTGATGAAGTACTACCAAGAGCCTCAAGACTTAGAAATCAGGTTTAAGGGTGGCGAAGAAGGCAATGTTACTTCCGCCGATTTAGCCGCCAATGATTTTATCTTGAGTCAGTTAAAGCAAGTATTTGGGACTGAAAACTTTGCCTATCTCAGTGAAGAAACTGAAGATAATAGCGATCGCATTGGACATGAATGGGTCTGGATCATCGATCCGATGGACGGCACGAGTGACTTTATCCGTCGGACGAATGAGTTTGCGGTGCATATTGGCTTGACCTATCGCCAACGTCCTGTGCTAGGACTGGTTGCCACACCCGCTCAAGATCGCTTGTTTCAAGGGATATTAGGCAACGGGGCATATATTGAGACTAGGGATGGCGCACAGAAACGGATTCAAGTCTCTAACAAAGTCGCACTCGAACAGATGGTGGTAGTCGCTAGCCGTAGCCATCGCAATTATCAACTCGAAAGTATTCTCCAGCAATTGCCTAAGGCTGCGGAAATTGCGGTTGGCAGCATCGGCGGTAAATTTACGGCGATCGCATCGGGTAATGCTGATGTCTATATCTCGGTGTCAGGCAAATCTGCTCCCAAGGATTGGGACTATTGCGCTCCTGAGATCATTTTGACTGAGGCGGGTGGACAACTCACCCATGCTGATTTGTCTTTGCTGTCTTACAACAATCTCGAATTGCGCCAGTGGGGAACCATCGTGGCAAGTAATGGGCATTGCCATCATCAAATTTGTCAAATCAGCCAAGATGCGATCGCAACGATCAAAAAGTAAATCATGAAACTAAAAGCAATTTTAATTGGTGCTGCTGCGATCGCTGGTGTTATGGCTGTCAGCAATCCTAGTAAAGAGCGTTATGTTGATTACGCAACTGAGTATTTTGCTGAAACAGGCAAAACCTCACTTTGTTCTAGCGACTTGCCGCTTGCCGCTCAACAGTCATGCAAATTTGTCATGTCTCAAGGTAAAGGTGTAATTAAGCCATACATTGAGAACTCCACGAAGCAACAAAACTTTGTTCTATTCAGCATTTACGCCACGGATATGCCTAACAAAAAACTAACCACGATCGCCGCCTTTGGTAATTTCTTGATGTTCCAATAACTGAAGTTAATGACGGCGCTTTGCGCCACCACAAAATCCATAAAAAAGGCGGTGCTTAGCACCGCCTTTTTTATGGATTTTGTTGATCGAACTTTTCTAATGTTTTCCAGACTGATTGCAAGAGCTTATCTAGTCCTTTTTTGGAAGCAGCAGAAATAGCGAGAATCGGCATATCAAATTGCGAAGCAATTTCCTCGACATCTTCAGGCAGCATCGCATCAATTTTATTCAGCGCCAGAATTTGAGGCTTATCAGCCAAGCCATGTCCATAAGCAGCTAGCTCTTCTTGAATTGTGTGATACGCCGCTAAGGGATCATCTTGAGTGACATCGATCAGATGAATCAAAAGCTTAGTGCGCTCCACATGACGCAAAAAGTCGTGACCTAAACCAATGCCATCAGATGCACCTTCGATTAGACCAGGGATATCCGCAAATACGATCCCATCGCCTGATGGCTTCGAGACTACACCCAGATTTGGGACGAGCGTGGTGAAGGGATAATCGGCAATCTTCGGACGGGCGGCGGATACGACCGAGATCAATGTGGATTTGCCAGCATTTGGTAAGCCAATGATCCCGACTTCAGCAATTAGCTTTAGTTCAAGATAAAGATTAAGTTCTTCGCCTGGTAACCCTGGTAAGGCGTAGTCAGGGGCGCGGTTTTGATTGCTCAAGAAATATTTATTACCTAAGCCGCCTTTGCCGCCTTTAGCCACAAACAAAGTTTGGTCAACCACAGTCAGATCGCCCAAAACTTCGCCTGTCACTTCATTCATCACCACCGTACCGATCGGGACTTTGATGACGCGATCGCCACCTTTTTTGCCAGTCATATTACTGGGACCGCCGCGCTCGCCATTCTCAGCTTTAAAAATATTCTCGAAACGAAAATCTAGAAGGGTTTGCAGATCGGTCGTCGCTTGCAAAATAACCGAACCACCATGACCGCCATTGCCACCCGCAGGTCCACCCGCAGGCACATATTTTTCGCGGCGAAATGCAACTAGCCCATCGCCGCCATCTCCAGATTTCACATGTATCGTAACTCGATCAATAAAATGCATTGCTAACTCAATTACTTGCTCTGTCTAACCAAGACAACCCACTTAACTTGCAGGGTCATCTTTATTAGTCTTACGTCTATTATGCAGTGATTACAGCACTTTGCACTGACATAAAACTCAAACTGCTAATCTATTGAATAGTTGTTCAAATATTTATTACCTTTTCCTAACGGTCAGAAAAGAATCGATTAAATTCCTATTGTTCAAAGTCAAGGATGAACTTGTCCTAAAATTGCGCCGAGGCGATCGTAGTCATCTTTTAATAAAATGCTGAGCTTGCGTCCTGCTTGGACAAGCCAATTGCGATCGCAATTTCTAACTTGATAGACATTGCGTAATACCGCCGCAATTAGCTCATCTACAGGGGCATTGGTCATCTGGACTAAAGTTCTGATAAAATTTAACTCTTCTGTAAAGTTCTCAATTTCTGAGTCTTCACAGCCATATACAGCTTGATGGATTTGAGGCGGTTGCGAAGGTAGATGTTGATAGATATTGCCAACAGAACTGAAGCCTAGTAACACAACTTTAATTTCAGAACGGAGCATTGCAAAAATTTGGGGTTGTTGTTCGCGGAGTTCTTGAAGGCTAAGCCCTAGAGCTACAGCACGATGAACAGAATCAATCGGTGCTGTGGTCGCATGGTAGACCACGCCATAGGCAATCACCTCGCTATTCTCATCTTGTTGAGACTTTACCCAACTGCCAAAGGCTGGCATCAATGGAAAATCTAAATTGTCAGGTTCAAGGCATTGAGCGAGAAATTCAGTCGTGGAAGTTGCCACAACTTCAGCAAGATGTTTGGGATGGCGAGCGCGACTGGGTTGAGACAAAGGTAAAAACATTGATCATCTCTTAAATATCAAACAAACCATCTGCGGCTCTACGTCCGCCCCAACGCTGCACGATCAGATCATCATAGCGATCGGCACTTTCTAGCACTTCAGTTAGGGCAAGTTTAAATTCATTTTGTTGGCAAGAAGCACCTAACAAAGTGACATGAAACCTGATATCTCCTTCATCCGCCATGCTAAAGCCACCAAAACGGAACACATCATTTTGTTTGAGTAAATAAAGCATTAGTTCGTCACTAACTTCTACATCTGTCGCCACATATGCCCAAATATAAATAACGGATTCTGCTTCCCGAAAGGCTCTGATCTCCACAAGCACAGTTGCGGAGCCGAACTGCAAACTAAAGATGGGGCTATCAGTAACAGGATTGGAAATGCGATCGCAAATATCGGGCAGCCAATCAGCTACTTTTTGATAACAGTCCTGTTGTGCTTCTGATTGAAAATTCACGACTGTAAATTACCATCTACTTAAAAACCTCTAAGAGTTTACCGCATAATTTACAGGCTGCGGTCTAAAGCTCTTTCGCCACCCCATGACGCAACGATTGCATCGTCGTATTTGTCAGCGGTCTGAAGGACTGAAGATACTGAGGTTTGTAATTCGTTGCGATCGCAGGTAGAGCCGACTAAGGTGGTATGAAACCGAATATCACCATCATCATCAATACTGAAAACCCCAAACTGCATTTCCGAATTTTTTTTGAGCAAGAATTTCATCAGATCTTGAGTGATTTCGGCTCCTGTAACCACATAAGACCAAGTAGAAATGATCGCTTCGGTATTTCCCCAAGGCAGGACTTCAACTGTGGCTGTGGCGGAGCCAAGAGGTAAGACAAATACAGGCATATCATGGGGCGGCGAATAGACATTTTCGTACAAATCATGCAACCAAGGCTGAATTTTTTCGTAACAAGCTTGTTGGATGGGTGTCTCAAATTTCATTTCTTGCGTCCTATCTCGTATTTATATTATGTTGCCAAATATTAATTTTTTCAGTATTCTCTGTTACGCGATCGCAACTTACTCCCTTCCTACCGAAAAAATAGACATATAAAACCAAGAAATAGCGGTGCGGG
>JAYUSC010000599.1:0-6723 GCA_043755885.1 Pseudanabaena sp.
CGCGCCGCCAATCCTTACTTACCTAATGATTGCCAATTAATAAAGTTACAAAAGTTGTATTGTGGAAAAAAGTTTGTCCATTTTCGCGCAATGGCGCAATTTCTCCATAGGTATAAAATCCACAACTAGTTATGACTTGCTTAAGCGAATCTGCGATCGCCCGATATTCTTCATTGGCTCTTGTACCCAAAATTTGTCTGCGCCAAGCACAGGAGAAAAATATCGCGGCTTCAGGTTCTTGCCCTCCGTAACTAGCTTTTGCCTGAGAAAATGAGACCTGTGACGCAGCAATAACATCTTCAAGGGATGTATCGGTAATTTGGACGATCGAGTTTTCGGGGATGTCTCCTGACACTGTAATGCTGCCTGTTTGCAGATCATAAGCAAGAGCTCCTCGCAAAAAAAACGTCTCTTCATTAGGCGGAAATACTGCTAAAGGATAAACAGCGTCAGGTTCATCAATATTAAGGTAATAGTGATAAAAATCTAGGGCAGGTTTGTGATCAATTTCGTAAATTATATTTTTATCGACTTTAGTCACTAAGCTGGGTTTGCCGATGGGTTTCCATCCACTAGCAGTCCCATAGGAAAACAGAATATTTCCCGCAAATAGCAATGTCGCCACAGCATCGCTGAGTACTTCGTTTTTGTAGAATTGGTAAGTGCGTTTGTATTGCCATTGGTCAGCAGTAGCTCCACCAAAAATCGGTAAATTACCAAGTGCCAATTCTAAGCCGCGCACAATCGAAACTGAACTAGTGGTAAGGCTTTCGGTCATCGCAATACAAAATTTAACTGGCAAAGTAAGCTGTTGTTGAACAGATTCAACTGATTTGCGAGAAGTTTCAACGGGATCTTCAGAAACATTTCTGCCAATGGAGGCTCGGATTTCGATCTCGTCCGAACAGAAAAGCATTAAAGTGATGGAATCCTGCTGAAATTCTAAGACGGATGAAACTTCGCCATCGGTAGTGCCCCCGATGAGTTCAATATTGGGAAATGTCTCGTTGATACGTTCCAGAATTAAGCTATGTTCAAAATCGATCGCAGCAAACAAAATACCAGCTTGTGGTACATCACCATCTAGCGATTGGTGGCATTGTTCTAAAACTTCAGTGATAGCTTCTAGACTATCAGGATCGTTACTATGACCTACAGCTACCTTAAACATATTACTCCCCAAATTTATATAGTAGTAGGGTGGGCATTGCCAATCATATTTTATCTGATTAGGAGTGGGCATTGCCATCATAATTTATCCGACCACCTTACTTTATCCAAGCAGTGACGGTGCGAAGCACCGTCACTTGCTTTTGGGGTTTACGTTGTTTTGCTTGGCGATATTTGTGAAACAAAGAGTTAGACTGTTTACAGCAACCTTACTCATTTTCGCAAAGTCAAATTTTGCCCTATGCCCAATCGTCTCGTCCAATCGCAAAGCCTCTATCTTCGTAAACACGCTGATAACCCAATCGATTGGTATCCTTGGGGCGATGAGGCTTTAGAAAAAGCGAGAACTGAAAATAAGCCCATCTTTTTGTCGATTGGTTACTCTAGCTGTCATTGGTGTACGGTGATGGAGCATGAGGCTTTTTCGGACACCGTAATTGCGGACTACATGAACGATCGCTTTGTGGCGATTAAAGTCGATCGCGAGGAGCGTCCCGACCTTGACAGCATCTATCTACAAGCCGTGCAGATCATGGGGGAAAGTGGTGGCTGGCCTTTGAATTTATTTCTTGCTCCCGATGATTTGGTTCCCTTTTATGGCGGGACATATTTCCCGATCGAGCCTCGCTATGGGCGACCAGGTTTCTTGAGGGTACTGCAATCAATTCTAGAAATCTATCACGATCGCAATTCAGATATTCAAGATTATAAAGAGCAGATAGTTCGTAATTTGCACCAAGTTAATAAGCATACACCCGTGCCGATTATTAGCGATGAAGTATTAGCGTATGGAATTGCTAAATGTGCGGAAGTTGTCACTAATCGCGATTTTGGAACTTGTTTCCCGATGATTCCCTATGCCAATTTTTTGTTAAGAGCAAGTCGCTTTGAGCCTCTAAATCCTGAATCTAGTGAAACTATTCTCAAAGATAAAGCCCAACAACGTGGTTTGTCTTTGGCTCTTGGTGGCATTTTTGATCATGTGGCGGGGGGATGGCATCGCTATACTGTCGATCATACTTGGACAGTGCCGCACTTTGAGAAGATGCTCTATGACAGTGGCTTGATCATGGAGTATCTAGCAAATCTCTGGATGTCAGGCTTGCAAGAGCCTGCGATCGCAAGAAGTTGTGAGCTAACCGCCACATGGCTCCAGCGTGAAATGCTTGCCGAAGAAGGCTGCTTCTATGCTTCACAAGATGCAGATAGTGAAGGAAGAGAAGGAAAGTTTTGGGTATGGAGCTACCCCGAACTCAAAAAGAATTTTAGTACGACAGAACTTGACTTACTAGTTCAAGAATTCACGATTTCTGTAACTGGGAACTTTGAAGAAAGCAATGTTTTGCAACGTAAAAAATATGGTGAACTATCACCAGAAGTTGAAGCTTGTTTAACAAAATTATTTCGTCTTCGTTATGGTGAATATTCACGCCCGACCGATGCGTTTCCTGTGGCTCGAAGCCAATCCGATATTCGCGAGATTGATTGGGAAGGGCGCGTACCACCTGTAACGGATACCAAGGCAATTACGGCTTGGAATGCGCTGATGATCTCAGGTTTGGCAACGGCTTATCGTGCTTTCCAAAAGCCTATTTATAAACAACTTGCAGTTAATGCGGCTAAGTTTATTCTCGAAAATCAATGGATTGAAGGGCGTTTACAAAGAATTAATTATGAAGGTCAAGCGGCGGGGGCGGCGCAATCAGAAGATTATGCTTTGCTAATTAAGGCGCTTCTCGATTTGCATCAAGCCATTCCTGAAGCTGCCAATTTTTATTTGCAACAAGCGATCGTAATCCAAGCTGAATTTGATCGCGATTTCTGGGATGCTCTGTCGGGTGGCTATTTCAACACGACTAGCGAATCTAGCCAACATTTGCTGTTACGTGAGCGCAACTATCAAGACAATGCGACACCCTCACCCAATGGCATTGCGATCGCAAATTTAGTCCGCATTGCGAGTCTGACTGAAAAACTAGAATATCTCGATCGCGCTGAGTTAGCACTCAAACGCTTTGGTCATGTGATTACAAATAGTCCCTTGGCTTGCCCTAGTCTATTAACTGCTTTTGACTGGTTCCGCAATCACACCCTTGTCCGTACTCTGCCGACGCAGTATGAATATCTCAACCGCCAATATCTGCCTGCGGTGATGTTACGCCTTGACAAGCATTTACCAAATCCCGATGCGATCGCGATCGTTTGTCAGGGGTTTGCTTGTCTAGAGCCTGCGATGAGTATCGAAATATGCGATCGGCAGTTATTACGAAGTACAACAAGAGTTAGATAACTGATGTCAAGAGAACGCATTGGTTTTAAAACAACCAAACTGAGTTAAGCATCAAAAATAGAGCGCGCCAAGCTCTTCACCACCCAAACATCGGTTTCATCGTTTCTTACAGCTTCAGCAATTTGCTGAGCCCGATCTAGATCAGGCGCGATCGCAAATACGGTTGATCCTGAGCCAGACATCATTGCGCCGAGACATTCTTGATTGAGCAAATTATTTTTAAGATCGGCGATCGCAGGATACTCTGGCAATACTACTCGTTCGAGATCGTTGTATAGCAAGCGCCCGATCTTATTGGGTGCAGACTCACCACCAGAGGCGATCGCTGCCACGATTTGACTAGACAGATTTTGGTTTTGTACTTGACTGGTTGCAAGCAACCCTTGGTTTCGGAAAGTTTGATAAGCCCATGCGGTTGCGATCGCAATCTGACGAGGCTTGCAAATTACTAATACTAAATCTGTGAGATCTGGCAAAGGTGAAAGGACTTCGCCGCGCCCTGTCGCTAGAGCCGTGCCACCAGCAACGCAGAAAGGAATATCGGAACCTAACTGCGCCGCAAAATCACAAAGTTGTGACTGAGTAAGTCCCAAATCCCAAATCCGATCAATCCCGACAAAAACTGCGGCAGCATTGGCTGAGCCACCAGCTAAACCAGCCCCCATCGGAATTTGCTTGTCGATCGCAATTTCCATACCCCCAATCTCTGGATAAATGCTTTGCATCAAAGCCGCAGCTTTATAAGCCAGATTGGTGCGATCGCAAGGTACTTCAGGATTAGTGCAAGTTACTTGAATCTGATCGGAGCCGATTTTACGAATATCCACGCGATCGCATAGATCGATACTCTGCAAGATCATCACCAAATCGTGATATCCATCAGCACGATTTCCCGTAATCTCTAGATAGAGATTAATTTTTGCGGCAGCTTTGAGAGAAATACGCGAGGTCATTAGGAAAAAGTTCGCTTGTATATGTGCTGTAAGTTTTTTTGATCCGTATCAGTCCCACCACGCCGCAGCGATCGCATTTGGTTTTCGACCATTAGCTTGGCATCTGCTCTCGAGACAGGCTCAAACTGAACACCGTCAGGGCTAGTAGTAATTAAGAAAAACAATCTTTGGGCGTAGAGTGTAGTAAATAAACTACGAAACTCATCTACTCTACATAAGCGAGATAGCAAACCAAAAGTGGGATGATTTAAGTAATGTTCGGACATTTGGCGGACTAGAAAATTTAGTAAGTTGGATTAACTAGGAGAGGTGACTTTTTTCTGTATCGTAAACAACATGAGTTTAACGAAACTATCGGGATTAGGTGTTTATAAAGAAGCTTAAAAATCCCCAGAGATTAGACAATACAACCTATTCGATAATATTACGCTTATTATTTTGATATGTTTAGTGCGATTAATCAGGAAATGTTATCAAACCTTAACGACTTTCTCCCTAGAATTCGATCAAATTATGCCTAAAATTTTTAATTTTCGTATTCTGGCAAAACTAGTTGTAGTTATTGTGCTGATTTCAAGCTTTTTTTCAGTCTCCCAACCAGTGATCGCGGCTGAACGTCGTCCTGTGATCCCCGCCAATGGTCAGCCGATCCTCAGTGGGAATATGCTCGGATCTGACTGGATGGCAGCCTCCAATGATTCTAAGCAAGCCTATTGCCAAGAAGCCTTTGCTGCTTTTCGTGGCTCTGCTGTTCAAAGCTATATCATTAGTCACAATGTTCAAAGCCTGAGTCCAGAAGGACTATGCGATCGCATGGATCAGTTTTACAGCCTCGAAGAATATGCCGATGATCGTCTCGGATCTGCGGCTGCGATCGCGCCAATTTTATTTGCCGATACACCGCTCGGCACTAAATACTAAACTCAATCCGTACAATTACTCATTAGATATATTTATCGTACACAAAAATACACATGACATAGGATAGAATCTGAGTCATAAAATATTTTTGTTATTTTGTGGTGTGATCGAAACGTTTTAAAGCGTTTTTAAAGGAAGTATGAGCAAACAAACTGAAGCCCCAATGAAAGAGATTTCTACATTGAACGTACCCGCTAAAAAGTTATATTCTGAAGAAGTTCAAGCCGAACTTGCGGAATTGCAATCAGATATTGATGTTCTTTTACAACAATTGCAAAGCTTGAGCTGCCAACGCCTGACAACAGTAGGGAGTGCTCAGTAGTGGTTGCCATACAAAACTCCTCATACACTCTTACCCCTGAGACTAGCCTCCGCGACATCATTAAAACGATCCCTTCTGAATACTTTGAGAAAAAACCTCTCAGAGCTTGGTTGAGTGTTTTATTTTCATTAACAACTGCCGCGCTTGGTTATGCCAGCATTGCCTTTTCGCCTTGGTACTTGTTGCCATTTGCTTGGATTTTCACGGGTACGGCTCTCACAGGCTGGTTCGTAATTGGTCATGACTGCGGACATCGATCCTTCTCCAATAAAATTTGGGTTAACGATCTCGTCGGTCATATTGCTTTCCTACCATTACTTTTTCCTTTTCATTGTTGGCGATTCAAGCATGATCACCATCATCTGCATACCAATAAGATGGGTGAAGACAATGCTTGGTATCCATTTACTGCCGATGAATACGAGGAAGGAAAAGGGCTGATTTCCAATGTTTATCGACTGATTCGCACCCGTTTTTGGTGGACTGGCTCGATTATTCATTGGGCAAACTTACACTTTAATGCCAGCCTTTATCCTGAGCGCCAGCAGTCTCAAGTTAAGTTTTCCTATCGCTTGGTGATTGCATTTGCGGCGATCGTAATTCCTACTTTGATTATCACCACAGGCTTCTTTGGCTTGATCAGCTTTTTGGTAATGCCTTGGTTGGTCTATCACTTCTGGATGAGTACCTTCACGATTGTGCATCACACGATGCCAGATATCCAATTCAAAGATAAGGATAAATGGCACGCTGCTTCTGATCAGCTTACAGGTACAGTCCATTGCGACTATCCAGCTTGGGTTGAGTGGTTATGTCACGATATCAATGTCCATGTTCCTCACCACGTTTCGACTGGTATTCCCTCATACAACTTGCGCTTAGCACATAAGTCTCTTGATGAAAATTGGGGACAGCACATGTACAAGACTAAGTTCTCTTGGGCTTTGATGAAGGACATTGGCGATCGCTGTCATATCTACGATGCCGAGAAATGCTACAAAAGTTTCGATGAAGTTGATGCTAAATCAGCTTAGGTCAAAAAAAAGAGATGCGGCGCAAAGCGCCGC
>JAYUSC010000600.1:0-2874 GCA_043755885.1 Pseudanabaena sp.
CGCACGACCACCACACCCGCCGCCAAATCCCACAGCGATAAACCACGCTCCCAATAGCCATCTAAGCGTCCACAAGCCACATAGGCTAAGTCCATTGCCGCCGAACCGCCACGCCTCACACCTTGGGTGATATGCGTGAAATGGCAAAACTCCGCGTAGTTATTATCTTCAACAAGAGTGCGATCGTAAGCGAAACCAGTGACGAGCAAACTGCGGCTGAGTTCTGCGGTTTTAGAAACATGGATCGGCAATCGATTACGAGTTGCGCCCAAGCCTGTCGCCGCCCGAAATATTTCATCGTGGAAGGGATCGTAAATTGCGCCAACGGCGGGAATTCCATCAATCAATAAAGCGATCGAAACTGATGAAAATGGATATTGATGAGCATAATTAGTTGTGCCATCTAGAGGATCGATCGCCCATAAATAGCGACTTTCTGTATTCCCCAATACGCCCGACTCTTCTGCCAAGATTCCATGATCAGGAAAATGACGCTGCAAAATCGAGAGAACCATTGCCTCTGATTCTTTGTCGGCGATCGTCACTAAATCGCCTGGACGCTTTTCTTCAACTTCCTTCTCCTTCAGATTTCCCATATAGGATTTCAGGACTGCGCCACCTGCACAGGCTGCTTCAGTGGCAATATCTAAGAATGTTTGGAGTTGTTCTTTACTCACAGAAGCTAATGAATTTGTCATGATCTTAGGAAGTATTTTTTTTGATTTATTTTGGAAAAGACAAGCTGGCTCTAAAAAATTAGCAAACGAACACAATAAATTTTTTTAAAGTGTTGCTTCGCAACACAGCAATTCTCATTATGAACGAAAGCTAGTCAAACCGTTGATATAGGGTCATTGTTAACATCATGATTCATTCAGGACAAGAGCTTTGAAACAGCAAAGCTCGTTCGACACAGTTGTAGAATTTTTCCGTCAACTACTGGAATCATTAAGGATTTCGAGCATTTGCTAACAACCCTCATCGGGTTCAAGTGATTCCCCTCGCACCAGAATTTATCCTGCTAGGATGGGCATGACTAGCAAGACTGCGAGAACACAGCCGTAAAAAGGTGGTTTTGGTTCGGTTTTTATTTGTCTACCCACACAATTGTTCTCGCTTCTACACCATTATTTTTAAGGACACTTGCGATCGCACTACTCACATCTCGATCCAAGCCTAAATTCCACATTGTCTGAAAATCTTGGTACGACAAAGCATAATTTTGGCTATTGGTATCGGTGTAATAAATTTGTTGAGTTTGCGGATCGGCTCCTGTGACGGCAATCCAATGTAAATAAGGGATTGCGCCAACATAGGGAATAGTCAAACTGCCGACCCTAACTAATGCGATCGCAGGTTTGCCCGATCGCACTAAATTAATGAGCCGATTAAAACTAGTTTGTGGTGATTTCTTAACGCGATCGCCTTCCCAGCGTTGCATCACCTGTTGCAACGTTTGCGGCGGCGTACCCGTTCGCACCTCAACCCATTGATTATTGAGCGGATTACGAAATTTTTGCGGCAAAAATAGTTTTTTGTCCGTGGCGGCGCGAACTGTTGCATAGTTAACATCATGCCCGTAATAACTTAATACCCGCGCCGCCGCATTCGGTCCGCAACTCCAGCCGTCATTCTGTGCGCCTGTATCAGGCAGTTGAATTGGTTCAGATGAGCCATTAGTAGCAACTAAATCCTGAGATTTTTTTGATGCTGCATGAGGATGATTGAGCGTGGTAATTGCGGATATTGCTGGTGTGACTGTTACTGCGATCGCAATCGTTGCGATCGCAAGTGTAGAATTTTTAAAAAAACCCATAAAACCTCACATGGACTTTTCGGTATTTTTACAACAGTTTTTAAATGGCTTATCGATTGGCAGTGTCTACGCCATCTTTGCCCTTGGATACACATTAGTATTCTCGATTTTAGGAATTATTAACTTTGCTCATGGCGCAGTATTTACGCTCGGAGCATATTTTACCTATGTACTCTGTGGTGGCGCATTTGGATTTAATGGCATACTTGCCAACTTATCCTTACCCAAAGAACTGCATTTACCCTTTTTTGTTGCCATTTTCGTAAGCAGTATTCTCACAGGATGTGTAAGTATCGCGATCGAGCGGATTGCTTTTCGTCCTTTACGCGATCGCCAAGCCGATCCATTGCTCACCCTAGTTTCCAGTTTGGGCGTAGCCGTAGTGATCGTCAACACGATCCAATATTTTGTCGGAGCCGAGAGTTATAACTTCCCCGCCAATATTTATGGCAGCCTCCCCCCAGCGATTAATTTCGGCACAATCGATAAACCAATTAACATTCGCACCGTCCAAATTGTCATTTTTGGCGTATCAGGGATCATTTTAGCGATCCTCACCTATGGGATTAACTTCACCAAGCTCGGCAAAGCGATGAAAGCCGTCGCCGAAAATGCTACTACCGCTAGTCTACTGGGCATCAATACCGATTTTTTCATTCTGCTCACTTTTTTCGTTTCAGGTTTCTTAGGCGGACTAGCAGGAACTCTGGTTGGCTCTAGCGTCAGTATTGCTGGCCCCTATTTTGGCATCGGCTTTGGCTTAAAAGGACTAGCTGTAATCGTCCTTGGTGGACTAGGCAATATCCCGGGAGCCGTCGTTGGCGGAGTTGTCTTAGGGCTAGCTGAGTCCTTCGTGCCATCCGAGCACTCAGCCTACAAAGAGGCTGTCGCCTTTGCTTTACTCTTCATCGTCTTACTTGTCCGCCCGCAAGGACTCCTTGGCAAAAGCTTTGTCCAAAAAGTTTAGAAAAAAAGCGGTGTGAAGCGCCGCTTTTTTCATTTATAGCAAAGCAAGGTTTGCTTAGAATATAAAACCAGAAATGAGTTGCGGCGCTTCG
>JAYUSC010000601.1:0-6720 GCA_043755885.1 Pseudanabaena sp.
TGGCGCGGCGAAGCCGCGCCATAAAAAACTGGTTTTAGCCATAGGCTTGACTGGACAACATTTCGGCATAGGGTGTTTCGTGTAAATGAGCCTTGCCGACGGAGCCGAAGAGATGCAGCTTCTCGATGATCACTTCTTGCATGGCTGCGATCGCAACACCTGCAATCTCTAACAAATCCTTGGGACTATCGCCACAGATTTCTAACTTTAGCGCTTGCATATAGGCTTGGCGCACTTCTGTATTCACATTAAATTTGCAGACTCCCAATTGAATCGATCGCTGGATCATTTCCGCAGGTAACCCAGATGCTCCATGTAAAACCAAAGGAATATCCACAAGGCTGCGAATTTTTTCGAGACGCGCAAAATCTAGGCGGGGTGGGCTTTTGTATTCACCATGCACATTGCCGATCGTGACTGCGATCGCATCAACTTTGGTTAAATTTACAAACTCAAAGGCTTGAATCGGATCGGTCATTTTCGCTTCTTTTTCTGCGATCGTCAATCCATCTTCAGTGCCGCTAATTCGACCAATTTCGGCTTCGACTACTGCATGGAACTTATGGGAGAGTGTGGTCATATCTCGCGTAAATTCTAGGTTCTTTTCGTATGGCATGGGAGAACCATCCGCCATAATCGATCGCACTCCCGCATCTAGGGCTAAACGAATATCACTAGCGGAAGTACTATGGTCGAGGTGAATGGAGATCGGGACATTCGCTGATTTGGCGGCTTCGATGCACATTCTCACCAAAGGTAGTTTGCCATATTTGAGAGCGCTAGGATGTAACTGTAACATCGCAGGGCTGCGGCTGATTTCAGCAGCATTGACTACAGCTTTTACGCCTTCTAAATTATAAATATTAAAGGCTCCGATCGCATAGGAATTGCGTCGCGCTGTTTCTAGAAGTTCTCTAGTCGAACTCAACATAATGGCTTTTAGTAAAAATTTATGTAAAACAATCATATCGTAAACAATGAACAGCGCTTTGCGTCGTTCATTCTGATCTTAATTTTGTGGGTTGTCCCCAAATTATTTTTTCGTGGGTATAAACGACCATTCCGGGTTTTGCGCCTTTGGGTTTGAAAACATATTTGGGAATCGTACAAACTACAGGCACTTGATCGCTTTGTCTAGCGCGGCTGTAATAGGCGGCATAATTGGCGGCAACTTGGAGATCTTGGTCGTCTGCGATCGCACCCGCAGGTAGGCGCAACAGCACATGACTGCCAGAGATTTCTTGAGCATGAAGCCAAAGATCATATTCTCCTGCGATCCGAAAGGAAATTAAATCATTTTGATAGTTGTTCCTGCCAACCCAAACTTCAAATCCATTGGGAGTTGTAAAGCGATGGCAATCGGGAATCTCTTCTTGCTTGGTTCGATTGCTCTTATTTTTGCCGCCTTTATTATTGGTCTTAGTGCGCGGTGCATATTCGGCAGTGACTTTGAGATAACCTTGCTGAGCCAGTTCGGCTCTAATTTCTCGCAAAGCAGAAAGTTCATTTTGTTCCAATAAACTCACAGCCGTAGAAACCTGTTCGAGATAGGCGATTTCTTGTTGAACAGATTCTAATAATGGTGCGATCGCAAGAGCGGCTCGTTTTTGTTTTTGATGTTTCTTATAAAAAGATTGGGCATTTTGCTGAGCATTCAGCGTAGGATCGAGAGGGATTCTCACAGATTCACCTGAATGAAAATCAGTGAGTTTAATCTCTTTTATGCCAATTTTCCAAAGCTGCAAATGCGCCATTAACAAATCGGCTTTGTTTCTAAAATCATCCGCTTGAGTTGAGAGTTTGAGGCGATCGAGAAATTCATTCTCTTTAATAGTTAACTTCGCTAACTGGTTCTGAATCGATTGGCTAATTTGTTGACGCAATTGCTGAAACGCAACTTGTCCAGTTTGCTGAGAATAGTAGCGATCGCAAAAATCGTTAGTGATCACCTCCCTCACCCCTAGCCCCTCTCCCTTTGGGAGAGGGGAACAAGACTCTTGCTCCCCCTCTGGGGGCTGGGGGGTGAGAGCATACCCTTTCTCTTCTATATGAGGATAAAATTCTTTCTTCTCAATACAAGTCAGCCAAATCTGCCAAGCCCGAAATAGAGATTCCCATTCAAGCAGAGTTAAATCCGCAACATTTTTGTCGGCATTGACATCTGCGATCGCAACTAGCGATCGCACTAACGACGAACTAATGCCGCGATAATTGCTTAATAAATTCTGCTTAATTTCCTTCGGAATCAAGATTAAGCGATCGCGCCATGAGTCAAAAGATTCGCTCAAACTGGGAATAGCTTCGAGTAATGCTGGCGGTAATTCATAGCGATCGCCTGTTTGGATCGGGCGCACTCGCGACTGCTTGCTACTGACTTGGTGAGCGGCGGTGACGATTTCGCCATGAGCATTCACCAAAATTGCATTGCTGTATTTGCCCATCACCTCCAAATACAAATGCCATTGCACCTCGTCATCGGGGCGTTTTGCAAATTGCAAATCAATTACGCGCTCCCATTGGCTGGTTAGTTTCACGGAGACAAGGGCAAACCCTGCAACTTGATGCAAAATTTGTTGACTAAAAGTGAAAGTATCAGGTTGTTTTGGTGGTGGCGTACTGAGATGCAGTCGGGCGGCTTGGGGATGCCAAGACAGCAACAGCCATTGTTTCTTTTCTAAAGTTCGTAATTGTAAATAAATCGTGTGGCGATCGCTTTGATGTACCTGCTCTAACCTCGCAGGCACACAAGCTATGTTTAGCTCATGGGTCAAAGCTACAAGTGTTGTTAAATCAGCAGGTTGCATCGTTTTAGTCTCATATATTCATAAAAAAGAGTGGGCGCTCTGCGTCCACTCTTTGCTGGGCACAAAAGGAGCGCTTTGCGTCCCTTTTGTCGATTTGATTATTTGTCAGGATCAGTACGAGGACGGATTTGTTCGGCTTCAGGGCAATCATCAGAGACAGGAATATCGTATGACGACATTCCTGTTTTGGGGAAAGAAGATAGTCTCTGAGTAACAGCACCAATACTCTCCAACCTAACCATTTCTTCCCAAGAGCAAATCTCGTCTTCATCCTCAGTCTCGTAACGAATTGTGACTACATCTCCTTCAATATCTAATATTTTGGCTCTTTCTAGCCAACGTCCCTGATCCCTCAGGTAAATCCAAACATCGCTCTTGGCTTCACAAAGTTGATATATTTTGCGATGTAGCATTCGCTTATGTCCTCAGGGTTACATAATTTTTTAAGGTTAGAGCATACCTCAATAAGGTAAAAAACTAACCATTTATCATTGTAAACGACTACAGAAACATTTAGAGAGATATATTTGCGCTGCGCCTCGCACAGCCCAAATATTTGTTTATTTTTGTTCTTTAAATTGGATAACCACACGGCGATTAAACGCATTGTCTTTTGCCGTAATTTCTTTACGCAGAGGCTGCAACCAAGATAAAGCTTCAAACGTGACTTTGTAATTACCATCTAGCCCGTGATCGCGCAATAATCTCACTACCTCATTTGCTCTTGATTGTGAAAGGTCAAGATTATAGTCATAATCTCCCGTTTTGTCGGCATGACCACTGACTTGAATGATGCCTCGTCTTCCTTGAATTTTTGTCCAGAAATCCTCAATTTTGGTTTCTTCACCAGACATAAGTTTTGATTCATCAGAGGGAAAGAACACGACAATTTCTGCGTCTGGATTCGTAATTGGCAAAATTGAGTTACTAATACTGCGATCGCTATTTTTATTCTGAGTAGTAGAAACAGCAGAGGATTGTTTACCCACTTTGGATTTGGGGACAATACCATACTTGACTAGAGTCGCAAGGGCTATATCTCCAGTTAGTTTTTGAGGCTTTGCGATCGCAGTTGCTAGATTTGTTGCTGGATTGAGGGCTTTAGGAGAATTCTGGGGATTAGATTTAGTAGAGCTATCTAGTAAATTATTGTTGGCGTTGTCAGTAGAATCTGTCTTCGTATCAAGTTCGGATTCGTTAATCAACTTAGGCAAGGCTTGATTTTGCAATTTACTATGATCCGATCGCTGGATTAAAATGCCGAATGCGATCGCAGTTCCGATAAAAGCTACACCAATCAACAAAGCCGCTAATATTTTCCAGAGGCTGTTTGGACTTGCCATCTGATCGCTAGCGACCGCCTGATCTACCTGATCATCCACTAGGGCAACATCCTGATCGCTTTTTTGAGCCTGAGTCTCAAAATCGAATAGTTTTTTCTTGGCTAAAGGAGCGATTGCGATCGCAGTACCTAAAACCACAGCTTGACGGATGCGTTGATTGCCGACCTCTAGCTCAAACCATTGCGAATCATCGCGCATTAAAAAATCAACTTTGGCGGGTAAGCCATTGGCGTAGGATTTGACGCAATTTCCTTGATCATCGTAAATAGAGCCGCTATCCGCAATAACTTGATGTTCATTGACCACTTCCGCAAAAATTTGCGAGAGACTAGTCATTTCATTCGCTATTTTGTAATCCCAAATATCAATATCTAAGCCAGTCTCAAAATCATCTAACTCCTGCAACTGATAGCGATCGACATCATTACCAATCCCAATCAAAACCAATTTCAAATAGTTTCTTTTCCCGACTGCAATCTCTAATGCTAGCTCCTTGGTATAGCGCTTGACCTGATCTAAGTCATCAATTCTGCCATCGGTCAAGAATATATAGATCCCTTGTGGCGCTTGTCTGTATTGATTTACGAAATAGGCGATCGCAGGCAATATCTTGGTAGTCTTACCGAGTTGGAATGTGGCGGGACCTGCGATCGCAAGCTGCTGACAACTAGCATCATCAAATTCTCCCAACACCTGAATCTCATCGCCATTACCACAGCCCCAATAAATTAACGAAGTCTTACCAGTGCCATCCAAACTACCCGCCAAATAAGCTGTAAAATCTTGAACTAATGGCTGCAAGACGTTTGCCGTATAGTTAATCTCATAGCCGCGCTCTTGGATTTCTGCAAAGGCTCCACGCTCAATCTTCCGAGTCGGTTCTCCGTCTTCTAAATAAGAACGCAATCGACCTTGCTTAATATAATCAACCAACAATGCAGGATCGACACGCGCCTCCACCTTGCGCCCATAGGATCGTTTCATCGAGGCGCTAGCATCTAGGGCAAGCCCAGTCCGCCAACCTTCAGCAAATTTCCCCTGTGGCTCCATTGCGATCGAGAATTCCACTCGACATTCGGCAGTTCCAGAATTTAGCCCTGACATATTCCGCCAAACATTCACCTCACCAAACTCTGCCGCCACCAGATTTGCTGGCATTTGGAAGCTTTTTGATTCAGGGCTTATTTCGTTCTTGACTTTGTTTTCTTTGCTTTTTATTTCACCATCATCTGCACGTTCTAATTCAATAGGCTCGGAATTATTGTCATGTAGCATGGGATTCTATTTCTCTTGCTTTTTAATTGCCGAATTTCTAAACCAAATAATTGTTATCAAACCTTGCTTTGCAAGGTTTGATAACAATTATTTGGTTCTTACTTATTTACGCGAAGTCTATAACATCTTTCCATTGTTCAGACTCCGTAATCAGAGATAAATCTACTGGAGTAGGCAAAGCTTCCGAAATATCTTGCGTCACATTACCACCCGAAAACTCTAGAGTGAAAGCCGTAGAACCCGCAGGTAACTTAAATCGCATTAGCGCAGGTACACCGAAGTTATATTCTTCACAAACTGCTCCCGACTGATTGAGAATGCGTCCATAATGCGTCACAATCGTTTCCGCTGACACAAACTCTTTGAAAATCTGTTCGAGAATCTGAATGTCATCAGCAACTTGATAATCCCATAGGTCAATCTCACGACCTGCGGCATCTTTCACAAAGCTACCTTCAAACATATTGTCTAGTTCTTCTAGTTGTTTCTCATCAATCTCTTTGCCAACGCCGATTAGCAAAAGTTTGATAAATGGCTTGGTTTGATCGGCAATCTCTAGAGCATATTTAAAACAATATTCCTTCACATCTTCGAGATCTTCGATAATGCCATCGGTGATCAGCAGGCAAATAGCCGCAGGTTGCTTGACCCCGATCGCAGGTGCGTCTTTATATTTATTAATGAAATATTGTAAAGGTGGTAACAGTTTTGTCCCTGTTCCCCAAGGAATTTTTGGCCCTTTGATCGCAATTTGCTCGATCTCTTCACCGCCAAAGCTGCCCAAGTCCTCGATCAGTTCACCTGCTGCGCCGCAAGCCCAGTTGATCAAGTCAACTTTACCTGTAGCAGCAAAATTGGCGAGATACTTGACCATCACCCTTGTGACTGGTTCGACGACATTGTTGGTGACGGCGGCGCTGGCAAAAAAGCTGCTGACGACACCACTGATGCCATACATTTTTTTCATCGAGGCTGAGCCGTCTAAAGCTAAGCCAACTCTTGCGCCCTCAATGTCTGGAACCATCAGAATAGTTGCAACGATGTCAATATCTCCATTGTTTTGGGGATATACATTGACTTCACCAAAGGGCTGAACGACACTTTTTAACTGCATACTCGGACTCTCTGATATTTCACACCAAAATATTAGCTCATATGGCTTTAACTAAGTAGCTAGGCATAACAATTCACAAAAGTGTCGTCACACTTTTGTGAATTGAAAACCAAACCCAGTAAAGGTTTTAAAAACACAAAATGGCTACGCCATCTTGTGTTTTGGTATAATTAGGTTTGCGCGG
>JAYUSC010000602.1:0-6713 GCA_043755885.1 Pseudanabaena sp.
GCCTTTTGTGTTTTGGGGTTTGATTAACCTCGACGGATGATGCGATCCTTTTGGCTAACGAGCAGTACTGCTGCGAAGATTAGACCAAGAACCACGCCACCTGCGACAAGGCTGCCTAGAAGATTAGTTAATGATTGTGTCATATAGCTATGTAGGTAAATTTTTGATATACAAAATTAAATTCTCAACATAATTTTAGCCTAAAAAGCTATGCAGTCAGCTTTTCGCAAATTAAATCCAATGATGTGATAACGGGCTTAGCCCGTTATCACATCATTGGATTTAATGTTTGTAACTTTTATTTTGACCACGCACGATCCAGTAACTGATAGATAGCGACAGCACTGCGATCGCAAGCCCTGTGAGATCACCATCGGCTTTGCTATCAAAAATGACAACTTTACGAGCTACCGCAGTCAAAGCGGTGATGATTACTAGCTCTAGCTGAATTACATGCTCTCGCAGATAAGCCGTGATATTTTCCATGAGTTCTAAAGCAATCAAGACATTTAGAAACATGCCAAATATTTTTAGGAGTGGCGCGGCTAAAGATGATTTAGAGTCAGTGACAAACAAATCAAAGGTCAAAAGCTTCAACAGATCAAAAAGCGCGATAAAAATCACGAACACTAGGGCGATCGCTAATATTTTGGAGACAATGTTTTCGATTTTTCTAATCGCCGTTAAAAAGCTCTCGTCGGAAAATGCGATCGCCAAAAACCGAAATATATTGGTAAATTGTTGCCGTAATCCCATCACTCAAACCCAAATCACTTAATTTAAGTATCTCGGCATAATTGAAAACCCATAACAAAAATCTGTACCGCCCGCGTAGCGGGCGGTACAGATTTTTGAGTTTTATATTTGATTACGCCTAGCCACTTAAAGATTATTACAGACTAAATACATAGATTAAAACTATATATTAGTGATAAAATCATAGAATATAATCTATGGTTTTAGTATTCGTATGAGTTACCGCTTATCTGATGCTCAATTAGCTACTCACATCACCTTGCATCAATTGCAAGTGTTTGAAGTAGCGGCTCGACATGGGAGTTATACCCGTGCGGCTGAGGAGCTATTTCTCACCCAGCCCACTGTGTCGATGCAGATTAAGCATTTGACCAAGGCGATCGGGATGCCTTTGTTTGAGCAAGTGGGCAAAAAACTTTTTTTGACTCAGGCTGGTCGAGAGCTGTTTACAACTTGCCAAGAGATTTTTGGACGCATATCTCAATTTGAGATGAGTGTTGCGGATATGAAGGGGCTAAAACAGGGACACTTAAAAATTACAGTCGTGACAACCGCCAAATATGTAATTCCGCGCTTATTGGGTCCTTTTTGTCAGCGCTACCCAGGCGTAGAAATATCGCTCAAGGTAACTAACCATAGCGGTATTTTAGAAAGACTATCTGAGAACAAAGATGATCTATATATTCTCAGTCAAGTTCCCGATGAACCTGATGTGAAAGCGCATCCGTTTCTTGCCAATCCATTAGTGGTGCTAGCAAATCACGATCATCCTTTGGCAAATGAAAAAAATATTCCGATTCAAAAACTAGCTGATGAGCCGTTTATCACGAGAGAGTCTGGCTCTGGGACAAGAGGATATGTGAAGAAGCTGTTTGATGAACATAACATCACGCCGAAAGTGAAAATGGAGCTTTCCAGTAATGAGGCGATTAAACAAGCGATCGCAGGTGGTTTAGGAATCTCAGTTTTATCGCGACATACGATCGCGTTGGAGGGTGCTTCAGGGCAGATTGCGGTTTTGGATGTGGAAAATTTTCCAATTCCTTGCCATTGGTATGTGATTCATTTGGCGGGTAAGCAGCTATCGGTGGTGGCTCAGGCTTTCTTGGAATATTTGCAAACTGAAGGCAAACAGATTGCCGAAGATACTGCTTGGTAATCAAAAATGGCGATCGCAAATTTGCGATCGCCATTTTTGATTTATTAAAGGCGGCACCCAGATTCGAACTGGGGGTGAGGGTTTTGCAGACCCCTGCCTTACCACTTGGCCATGCCGCCGAACGGAGAACGATTATAACAAGCTAAGGTGATTTGTGGCAACAAATCAAAAATTTGGTGTAGTGGCCAGCTGCGCCCGCCACTACACTATTCGCGAGAATTGGCGTTGTGGGTTCTCCGTTCCAAAATTTCTTTGAGGATCAGGGTGACTACGGCTAGCAAGGCAAGTAAAACCGCCGCAGAATAGGCGACTTCAGTATCGTATTGCTTGTAAGATTCTTCGACAAATAGCGGTAGGCTCTGGGTTCTAGCAATAATATTGCCAGACACTACCGATACTGCGCCAAATTCGCCCATCGCTCTAGCATTGGTTAACACCAGCCCATAGAGCAGTCCCCAGCGAATATTCGGTACAACTACTAGCCAAAAAACCTGCCAATCATTAGCGCCAAGAGTTCGAGCTGCTTCTTCTTGATCGGTTCCCATTTCTTCCAGCACAGGAATTACTTCACGGGCAATAAAGGGCATACTCACAAAGATTGTCGCTAGTAGCATCGCGGGGAACGCAAATAAGATTTTGATGTCATTTGCTTGTAGCCATGAGCCAAACCAGCCGCCGCGTCCGTAGAGCAAGACGATCATCAAACCCGCAACTACAGGCGAAATCGAAAAGGGCAAGTCAATAATGCTGAGCAATAAGGCGCGGCCGGGGAAACGATGACGGGCGATTGCCCAAGCAGCACTCAGCCCAAAGATAGTGTTAAGCGGTAATGAAATTGCGGCGAGGCTGACGGTGAGCTTGACTGCATTCAGAAAATCGGGACGAGTTAGCGTCGCCAGTAAGGGCGCGAAGCCTTTATGAAATGCTTGATAAAAAACATTGATCGCAGGGATTAGTAGCACCAGTCCGAGATAAAGAAATGCGATCGCAATTAAAATTGCGGGAACCCAACTTTTTCTACCGTTAATCTTTACGGGTTCGGGTAAATTCTGATTGCGATCGCTAAGGGATGGGAGATTAGCCATAACGTTTACCCCATGCTTGTAGCAAGTTAATGGCGATCAAACTGATAAAAGAAATTAATAACATCACCGAGCCAATGACGGTTGCGCCCACATAGTCATACTGCTCAAGGCGTTGAAAGATCAAAATTGGCGTAATTAAATCCTTAAAGGGCGTATTCGAGGCAATAATTACGGTGGAGCCATATTCACCCACAGCACGAGAAAAGCCTAGGGCGACACCTGTCAAAATCGAAGGAGCAAGCGGCGGCAAAATTACCTGTGTAAAAGTTTGAAAATTAGAAGCCCCCAATGACCAAGCTGCTTCTTCGATTTCTTTCTCTAATTCTGTCAGTACAGGCTGCACGCTTCTAACTACAAATGGTAAGGAGATAAACACCATCGCCATCCAGACCCCGATACGGCTAAAGGCAATTTTGATGCCGAAGGGGGCAAATAATGAGCCGAGCCAACCGCTTTCACTATAGACAGTAGCGAGGGTCAGCCCTGCAACAGCAGTGGGTAGAGCGAATGGTAAATCGACAACAGCTTCGAGAAATCGCTTGCCAAAAAATTTGTAGCGCACTAAAACCCAAGCAATCAGCGTGCCGAAGACCCCATTAATCGCGGCGGCGGCAAAGGCGGTGACGAAAGTAATTTCATAGCTGGAGAGCGCGAGTGGACTAGTGGCTGTTTTCCAGAAGCTGGCAAAGGGTTGACTAGCAGCTTTGGTCACCAGCGCGACCACTGGCAAAATCAGTAAAAATATCAGATAGACAAAGGTGATCACCCATGTCCAATGAATTTTGGCAAAGAACTTGAGCAAGGGATGAGATGGTCGCCTTTTGTCAGATGGTGATTGTGTTGTTGTCGTTACCATTAATTTCTATCGTTTGATTTGAGATTGGATTTGGTCAAAAATTCCACCATCAGCAAAAAACTTCTTGTCGATCGCAGCCCAACCACCAAGATCTTTGACAGTCGAGAGTTCTTTGACTTGAGGGTAAAGTTCCACAAATTGTTTTTGCTTGGCTACGGAGTCATTCACAGGGCGGAAGCCAACTTTAGCAAATTCGGTTTGAGCTTCAGGTGTGAACAGAAATTTGACAAAGGCTTCAGCAACTTCGGTTGTGCCATGCTGGGCGGCATTCTTATCAATTACTGCGATCGGATTGTCGATGGACAAGTTCACGTCAGGAATTGCGTAGTTGACCTTCAGCCCCTTTTGAGAAGCGAGAATAATCTCGTTTTCATAGTTGATTAGAGCCTCACCCTGACCTTGCTTAAAGAAAGCATCAGTCGCTTCCCTCGCGTCTTTAGCTAAGACTGGGACGTTCGTATATACCTTGGTCAATGCTGCTAGCGCGTTTTCGTCACTACCACCCTTTTGTTTCGCAGCATTCCACAGCGCCAAAAAGTTCCAACGGGCGACACCAGAAGTTTTGGGATCAGCCGTGATCAGGCTAATCCCATTTTTTTCTAAGTCTGACCAATCTTTGAGATTTTTGGGATTGCCTTGGCGAGTTACCAGCACTGGAACCGATTTCGTCACGATCGCAGCATTGGGTAGTTCGTCTTCCCATCCTTTGTTAATTAGTCCCGCTTTTTCGATTTTAGTCACATCCGATGCGATCGCAAGATGGACAATATCTGCATCTAGCCCATCGATGACTGCACGGGTTTGTGAGCCTGAGCCGCCATAACTTTGACCAAAACTAATTGTTTGGTTATGTTCTTTTTGCCATTTCTCGATGAATATCGGAATAATTGCTTTATAGGCCTGCTTGGTAACCACAAACGAGGCAAGCGTTAATTCAAGCTCTTTTTTCTTGGCTGATGATCCGTTATCGATGCCGCAAGAAGTGATTGCGATGCTAATTACGAGGCTGATCAAAAATAAACAACCAAATTTCTTTAAATACGAATTAAGATTTTGCCTCGAACTCATAAGCTTGTGCGCCTAAAAAATAATCTACGATATCTTAGTGGGAATACCGTATTTAAAACAATACAATACCTTTTCGCCAAAATCTATCGCCGTCAGCATTCTTAATAAACCCAAAAACAAAAAATGCGGCGCAAAGCGCCGCATTTTTTGTTTTTGGGTTTGCGACTTTCTTTTTTATGTTCGCTTAGAATTATTCTTCGGGTCGTCCTCGACGACTGGCAGAGATGGCGAGATGTTAACTAATACTTTATCGACGCGATTCCCATCCATATCTACGACTTCAAAGCGCATTCTCTCCCATGTGAAATGCTCTCCAACCATCGGAATATGCCTGAGATAAGTCATCATCAATCCGCCAAGAGTATGGTAGTTATGCTCCTTTTCGTAGGGTAGCTCTTCGACTTCAAGGATCTCTCTAAGCCGATCGCTAGAAATCATGCCATCGATCAACCAAGAACCATCTTCTCGTTGCATCGCATCGGGATCACCTTGACGATCGCTGGATGGCAAATCACCAACAATCGCTTCGAGTAGATCCGTAAGGGTTACGATCCCCTCAACACCACCGTACTCATCAGTCACCATTGCTACGCGATCGCCAGATTGTTTAAACTGCTCCAAGACACTCAAAGCACTAGCAGTCTCGGCAACATATAAAGGAGGACTACTGGCTTTGACTAAATCAATGGCAGTACCATTGAGACTAGCATTGAGAAATGCTTTAATCTCGACAATACCGACACAATCATCAAGATTTTCTCTTGCGACAGGAAAACGGGAATGTCCACTGCTTAAAACTTCGCGCTGTGTTTCTTCAAAAGGAGCATCAACATCGAGCCAGTCGATTTCTGTACGCGGAGTCATCAAAGATTTAATTGGGCGATCGCCTAAACGAAAGACACGCTCAACCATGTCATGTTCTGCCTCCTCAAACATGCCTGATTCAGCACCCTGAGCAATCATTACCTTAATTTCTTCTTCAGTAACTTGCGATTCTTCAGTAATCTGAATTCCTAAGATGCCTAACAAAGCTTCGGTTGAAATACTCAATAAGAAAACTATAGGCTTACCGATATTAGAAAGAAATCGCATCGGTGGCGCAACTGCACAGGCAATTTGCTCCGCATTGCTCATTGCTAAGCGTTTTGGCACAAGCTCACCAACGACTAGCGACAGGTAAGTAATAATACCGACCACGATCGCAAAACTCAAGGGTTCGCTATAGGGCTGGAGCAGAGGCACAGTATCTAACGACACCTTGAGGGGTTTTGCCACAGTTGCGCCGCCCAATGCACCGCTAGAGATGCCGATTAAGGTAATCCCAATTTGGACGGTAGACAAAAAATTAGTGGGTGAAGCGATCAGTCTTAAAGCTGCTCTGGCTTTTGCATTTCCTTCCTTTGCCCATTGCTCTAGGCGCACTTTGCGAGCAGATACGATCGCTAGCTCGGACATCGAAAAAACACCATTGACAAGAATTAGTAAAATGATGAGTAAAGCTTCAGAAGCGACGGAAGACATTGTTTTGGGTCAGAACGACTTTATAGGAATCGTTTGTGAAATTTGTTGATAGTAGATATATATTCTCATACCAAATTTTGTGTCAAGTTTCTTAGGACTAATAATAAAGGTCAGCAATTTTCATTTAAAAACTAATTTTTTGGTTTGCCGAGTCTGAGGTAATGCAAACCGTGACGACTCCCATCACTGACATGAGTACAGGTACAGTGTGGGCTTCTCAGCTAATCCTGCTATTGCATCGGAAACACGCTGAGCTTTGTAACGACAT
>JAYUSC010000603.1:0-2866 GCA_043755885.1 Pseudanabaena sp.
GGCTTCGCCCGCCGAACCAATTTTGGGTTTTATATGCACAGGTTATTTAATTCTCATTCCTAATTGATTTCTACTAATTGATGCGTTACGTTTTCATGAGACAGCTCAAAAACCGCGATCGCAAGTTACTTTTTAGAATTAGAATTTTTGCGATCGCATGTTTAGATTTTTTTGGCTTTGGGTTTTGTAAGGTAAATTGCTGATTTAGAGTTATTTTTTAGGAAAAGCTTCTGAAAAAATGTTAATTTTTGGTAGAGCGAATTTTTCAGTTAGAAATAAATGTCGATGAAGCCAGTCCGATCTCTGATCAAAAATAGTAGCAATGTGGTTACGCCTTTGCTAGAACTGCGTGATATTCACAAAAGTTTTGGGACTAATGCTGTGCTGAATGGCGTTGACCTCACTCTGCATTCGGGTGAAGCGATCGCAATTATTGGACCATCTGGTACTGGCAAATCGACTATTTTAAGGATTATTTGCGGCTTACTTGCCCCTGAGCAAGGTGAGTTATACATCAATGGTAATCTTGTTTCCTCCGAGGATGATGTCCAAGAAGGTGGCTATGGGTTAAGCATCGGTATGGTGTTTCAAAATGCAGCGCTATTTGACTCGCTTACCGTTGCTGAAAATGTGGGGTTCTCATTATTTGAGCATTCCCGTTTGTCGCGTCGCGAGATTTATCGGCTGGTTGAGCAGAAGCTTGCCCTTGTAGGCTTAGATAATATTAGCGATCGCTATCCGAGCCAACTGTCTGGCGGAATGCGAAAGCGGGTGAGTTTTGCCCGTGCGATTATGGATGACCCCACCGCGAAAACGCAAACCAAAAAAGTGCTGCTCTATGATGAACCCACCGCAGGGCTTGATCCTGTGGCTTCGACGATTATTGAAGACTTGATGCGATCGCTACGAGAGCAACAGGTCTGTGATAGCTACATTGTCGTCACCCACCAAGACAGCACGATCCGCCGTACTGCCGATCGTTTGATCGTGCTTTATCGTGGATCGGTACGCTATGCAGGAAACGTGAGTACAATTGACACTGTTGACAATCCATACGTCAAACAGTTTTTTAGTGGCAGTATTGAAGGTCCAATTCAACTTTTGACTAGGGAGGTATAAGGCTCGTGCAGCGAAAAACATTACGCGACGGTGCGCTTGGCTTATTTATCATCGGTGGAGTCGTGGCTCTTGGAGGCTCATTGTTATGGCTGCGCGGGTTGCAACTAAATAGCTCTAAGTTTACATTTACGATCAAAATAGCCGATGCAAGTGGGTTAAATAATGGCTCAGTGGTCAGATTTCGCGGTGTGGAAGTAGGGCGTGTCACTGCATTGACAAATCAAACAGAGGGCGTTGATGTTCAAGTGAGTATCGAAAACTCAAAATTAATTATTCCCAAGAATTCGATCGCCGAAACTAATCAAAGTGGTTTTTTGGGGAACACGAATATTGATATTTTCCCGCCTCAAGATAAATTGGCGATCGATCCGAAAATGAATCCGATCGCAAAAGATTGCAATACTGATCTGATTATTTGTCAAGGCGGACAAATTGAAGGGACTCGCGGCGTTAGCTTCATCGCATTGCTCAAGGATTCCAGCGCGACATTACGCAAAATCAATGATCAAAATTTAGTCGATAACCTCAATGAAACCTTAGTTGCTGCCAAAGCCACAGCGAAAAGCATCCAAAAATTGACGGATTCAGCGAGTCGGGTGGTTGGTACATTTGAAAGTCAAATTGTTAAATTTGGGAATACTGCCGACGCGATTAGTGGTGCAGCCACTAAGGTTGGTAATGTAGCAAATAGCGCCCAAGACTTGATCGAGGTCAATCGCGAAAAACTAGCGCAAACCCTTGATGGTATTGCCGCTACTTCCAATGAAGCGCGAGCGCTGCTAGCTAGTGCCAAGCCTTTATTGAGTGATGGTAAGTTGATCGCCAATTTGCAACAACTGGCTGACAATGCCGCCGCGACATCAGCAAATCTTCGGAAAGTCTCAGGCGAGTTAAACGATCCCGCGACTATGGCAGCGTTGCGTGAAACTCTTGATTCTGCTCGTGCAACTTTTGCTAATGCCAAAAAAATTACCGCTGATCTTGATGAACTAACAGGCGATCCGAAGATTCGTAGCAATATTCGCAATTTGATCAATGGTTTAGGCGGGCTACTTTCCGATGCGCCGAATCTTGACTCAATTGCGCCAACTGCGGCTAATGCGCGTCCTAACGAACCTGCTACAAGCGATCGCCCTCAATCTCCAGCAGTAGAAGTTGCTCGCAATAAAGTAATTAAATCCACTACGGATGACGATCGCGCCAAACGTGAAAAATCGATTGATGCTCAGAAAATAAAAATCAATAGCCCCAAGCCTAGCAGCACAATTGTGAAGTCAGAATGAACTTACTACCTAGTCAAGTCTGGCTGCTGATCGGTATTGCTCTTGTCGTTGTTGAGCTACTGGTTCCATTGCCAACTTTTCTGATTGCAGGAGCGATGGGAGTGGCTGCGCTGTTAGTAGCTGCGATCGCCATGATCTTGCCGATTCCTGCGTTGCAAATCTTGTTCTGGATGTCGATCTCAGGTATGTTGGCTGTGTTTTCACGGCGATTTATTCCTAAGGATTCACATCAACTTAAAGAATCAAGTGAAGGGGTGACGCTCACGGAAATACCCGCAGGAGAGGCTGGACGAGTCAAGTATGAGGGTGGCTCATGGAAAGCAAGATGTGATAATCCTCAAATTGCGATCGCAGCCCAGCAAAAAGTAATCATTCTCAGGCGACAAGGCACAACATTGATTGTTGTTCCTGAAAATTGGCTGAGCCATTAAGTTCTTTCTTACCCAAAGCTGTAAAGTTGCGCC
>JAYUSC010000604.1:0-2865 GCA_043755885.1 Pseudanabaena sp.
ACTTTATGTTTTTTAATACTTTGATTTCTTATGGTTGTAGCTAAGGTACAAGATTCATGAGTAGAGCTAAATCTTCCTCGCTGTCAGGGATTTCCACGCAATCGATTGTTTGGGCTGCGATCGGATGGGCCGCCCTAGCTCTAATGTTCTACCTATTCTTTAATGTTCCATCTGATGTACATCCGATATTACCCGATCCCAAAGATTTATCTGATAGTCAAGAATGTCTGAAACTCAAGCAAACTTTTGGGATTATTCAGCTAAATTTTAGACCGAATTGGTATCGAATTGGAACCTATATTTTTCAGACTGTCGCGATCGCCTTTTCAGGGTTTCTCTGTTTGCGTAACTGGCGTAGTTCTAAAATCATTAGTGGACGCAATGTTTGGCTGGGTCTAGGGTTAGGTATTATCGCTTGGGGAATTGGTAATCTTATCTTCGGATTTTTAGACTTTCAGTATCAAGGTCAGATTGTTCAAGCAGGTGAGCCGCTAAAGCAAATTTCTCAACAAATGCCAGCCGCAGCCAGAAAAAAGCTGTTAGACACAGCCGCTACTGCAATGCAAAATACTGTCAATACATTTCCGTCCATCGCCGATATTTTCTTTGTCGCGACCTATATATTTTTGTCATGGGGCATGGCGATGTCGGTGATTGGACGTAGATTAAACCTTTACCCTAAACAATGGGGGATTGTTGCTGCTGTTGGCGTTTTCGGGATTGGACTTGCTAGCTATGTAACCTTTTTTGTCAGTGCATTTGAGATGAGTACTGGCAAAGTTTTGAATATTGTCTATGCATTAGGAGACATTTGGTTGCTGATCGTCGCCACAATTCTTTTGCTTGCTTTTTGGGGCGGTAAAGCTGCTCAATCTTGGCGTTTGCTTGGTAGCGCTGGAATTGCCATGTTCTTGAGTGATTTATTATTTAACTACAGCATCAATACTAGTGATATTTGCAAGGGCAACCCCTATCAAAGTGGTGGACCTGCGGAGTTTTTCTGGATTCTTGCTTTTATCCTTTGGGGAGTGGCTGCTGCTTTAGAGTTTGATTTGTCATCGCGTCCGACGACGCGTAGTCGTAGAAGCTAAAAAAGAAAGGGTCGCTAAGCGACCCTTTCTTTTTTAATATGCACCATTTCCTTTAGGGAAAATCACAACCAAAATAGTTTTAAATATCAAATGCAGATCAAGTAAAAAACTCATGCGTTTAACATAGCTTGCATCAATCTGTACTCTCTTGGTATAAGGAATATCGTTTCGACCTGAAACTTGCCATAGCCCCGCAATACCAGGTCGAACACTGAGTACTCGATCGATCGCAGTGCCATATTTACTTAATTCGTCTTGAACCAATGGTCTTGGACCAACTACACTCATATCGCCCATGAGGACATTCCAAAACTGGGGCAGTTCATCTAAACTAGTTGTCCTCAAGAACTTACCGATTTTAGTAATCCGAGGATCATGTTTAAGTTTAAAAGATTCTTCGTATTCAGCACGGCTAATCGGGCAGGCGTTTAAATAATCTTCAAGAGCTTGATCCGCGTCGTTAATCATCGTTCTAAACTTAATGCAATTAAATTTAGAACCATTTAAACCAACTCTAGGATGAATATATAAAACTGAACCAGGAGAGCTAATGAAAACCAATAACGTAATTGCTAAATAAACTGGCGAAAACACAGTTAGAACAATTGATGCAAATACAATATCAAAGATTCTTTTTCCCCAAGTTGCATAAAGATCTGTACGATCTGTAACCGATTTCTTAGTTCGGAGGCTAACTTGACTATTTGCTTTGCTTCTAGTAATCATCAAATCTCTACACCACACCACATAGTTGAACTAATCATACAATGCCTGTCTACTTTTATTGGGGCGATGACGACTATCAAATTTCTCAAGCAGTCAAAAAACTGATAGACACCCATGTCGATCCGATGTGGCGTGATTTTAATTATGCAAAAATCAATGCTACTGGGGATCTTGAAGTAATGAACGGACTAAATCAAGCTGTAACTTCGCCCTTTGGGATGGGTAGTCGCGTCACTTGGTTAGCTGATACTGCGATCGCCCAACGCTGTGCAGAATCACTGCTAGCAGAGTTAGAAAGAACTTTTAATCATTTACCGATCGACTCCTATATCTTATTTACATCATCAAATAAGCCTGATGGGAGAGCCAAATCTACGAAACTATTGCAAAAATCTGCCCAGATTTTAGAATTTTCGTTAATACCTCCTTGGAAAACCGATGCGATCGCACAATTAGTGAAACAAGCTACCGCAGAAATTGACTTAAAAATAGCATCAGATGGCATAGATTTACTAGTTGATGCGATTGGCAATGATACGCGCCGACTGACGATGGAATTGCAAAAGTTGCAGTTATCTCATTACGGAAAAACGAAGCCGATGACTGCTAAAGAGATCGCGCCACTCGTGCAAGTCTCGGCCCACAATAGTTTGCAATTGGCAAGTGCGATTCGGACGGCGAATACGAGTCAAGCGCTCTCATTGATTGCGGAATTATTGCGAAACAATGAAGTGGGGTTACGGATTTGTGCAACTTTGGTGGGGCAGTTTCGGACATGGCTCTGGATTAAGCTGATGCAAGAATCGGGTGAGCGCGATGATAAGGCGATCGCAGATGCAGCCGAAATTGGCAATCCGAAGCGAGTATATTTCCTGAAGCAAGAAGTGCAGGGGCTAAATAGTCAAAAATTAATGCGATCGCTAAGTATTTTGTTGCGACTAGAAGCCGATCTCAAGCATGGTAAAGATGAAACGGCGACATTGCAAACTGCAATTATTGAGTTATGCCAAGCAATGACAAAATAAGCAGAATTTTCCCCGCCTACGGC
>JAYUSC010000605.1:0-16591 GCA_043755885.1 Pseudanabaena sp.
CGCGTAGCGGGCGCTTTGCTTTTTTGGAGTTTACATCGCCACAAAGAGGGTCGCAGGGCGCAGCCCCGCATTGGGTTTTAAGATTTCTTTAAGTAGAAACTAAACTCTGAATAACAGATTGTAAGTCAGTGAGAATTTGCGAGGAGCTATTACCCTTTGACATAGCGCCCAAATCCTGAACCGCCGCCTCTAACTGTGGACGTAAGGTATCAACAATATCCTGCACAGGACGTAAAAGCTGGTCTTGAGCGCTAATTTGTCCTAACAGCTCAGCCACAACTCGAACCTGATCTTGCTGTTGAGCTTCTGCTGCACGAATTGATTGCTCTTGTTGCTGATGTTCTTGAGTTTGTTTTGCAAGAACATCTTGCTGCTGCTGCGTATAGTTTCTCACTGCGTCAATTTGGCTTTGCATCTTGTGCAGTTCTTGTTCTTGGCGATTCTTTTGAGATTCAATTTGCGATAACAACGGCAATAAACTCTGGACTGGATTTGAATCAACCGCAATTCCTTTACGACGATCTAGAACAGCCTTTTGTTTATTTAGCACGGAAAGGCGTTGCTGCATCCCTCCTCGTGACCCCATCACACTATCTTCAAGAACTTTGTACTGCTCTTCTGCAAAGTCTTTATTACTCTCTAGCTCAATGCGATCAAACTGATCGGCTGTTTCTACTTGACTCTGAAGATCGGCTATGTCTCCTTCAAGCCCAGCTAGCTCATCTTCTTGAGCACTAACATAATTTGCTAACCTGTCAAAATCAGCTTGTAAGGCTTTAATTGTCGCTTCTAGCTCTTCAATAGACATTGACTGTAATCGGCTTTCTTCTTCGGAGCTAAGTACATCCATACTACCTGGTCCTCCAAACTCCTCGATCGCATTGAATGTCTGCTGATAGAGGTCAATTTGAGCATCAAGTTGCACTCTAGACATCGCCATATTATTTTCTTGTAACTTGAGGATGCCACGCTGAGCTTTAAGCTCCGCTTGAGCATCAGCAAGAGCAATTTGAGTCTGTTGCCATTGAGTCTTACGGGTATTTAGGTCTTCTGCTGATTTACTTAGACTCCCTTTTTGCCTTTCGGCTTCATTTTTTAGTTTGTCTAAACTTTGCCAAAATCCTGTAAGTATCTCTTGACGCTGGTTAATCAGATCAATAGCGCTATGGATTCTGTCTCGAAGAGAGTCTGGATTTGTGAAACTTGTTGATAATTGACTGATTAGCGTTTTGATATGCTCAGCCTGGTCGATAGTTAAAGCCGCAGCCTTAGCTTCAAACTGACCCCGTTCTGATTCAATACTTTTACGCAATTGATCAATTTCGCCACGCTCTTTGCCAAAGTTTGATTCTAAATCCTCAATTTGTTTTCTTCTATCGTCCAGATGGTCTAGCTCATGCTCTTTTTGTTCTAACTCTTGCTCACGCCGATGCAACTCTTGGCTCTGAAAATTAAGAGATTGCTTCCACTGTTCAACTTCTTCTTCGGCGGATTTATTTTTCTCTTGCGATCGCGAAAAAGCTTGCAAGATATTAACAATTTTTTTAGAAGCGTCTTGGACACTTTGCACTTGGTTACTGCCCGTGATCTCGGCAATTACCATCTGACCATCTTTAAAATCTCTCGCCTGACTCGAATCTTGAATCTGTAAAACTTGCTCGTTAGTAATTGGCTGCCAAACATTTTCGCCCGTATTACGTGCTAATAGACGGACTGACGAGTTACCACCTAATCCAAAAGCTGCTTTCGATATTTGAAGTTCCGCTAAGTACTGCACGCTGAATATACTCCTATTTTGCTGATGCTAACTTTCAGATTGACATGACGAAAGAGCAAAAACCCGTCACAAACAATACAAAATGGTCTAGATCCTAGTCTCATACTACCTAATTACCTAAGCATTTTGGCGACATATTTTAAGACTATTGGGAATTTTTTAAAAGTCTATTGCCTAATGTTTTTTGGGTCAAGGGCATCTCGTAAACTATCACCCAAGAGATTAAATGATAGCACCGTCAATACGATCGCTAATGCAGGAACCCATACAAGCCAAGGTTGCAGAATTACAATCGAGGCATTTGTAGACACAGACAGCATATTACCCCATGAGGGATCAGGCGGCTGGATACCCAATCCCACAAGACTTAAAACTGCTTCGACAACGATAAATCGAGGGATATCAAGGGTTGCTGAGATAATGATAAATGTAATCGTTTGTGGTAAGACGTGATTGACAATGATCCGTAATGGGCTTGCGCCTGAGGCACGAGCAGCCAGAATAAAAGTTTGTTCTTTGATGGACAGTACTTGTCCGCGAATTATTCTGGCTAGTCCAGCCCATGATACAAATGAAATGATCGCAATGATTAACGCGAATCGCTCAGTATTACTGATTTCAGGTGGCAAAATTGCAGTTAATGCTACTAACAAATAAATCGAAGGAACTGACATCAGCACCTCCACAAAACGCATTAACACCACATCCAGCCAACCGCCAACATAGCCTGAAATACCACCAACAAGGCAGCCTACAGTGTAGGAGATAATTGTCCCGATAAAGCCAATTAAGAGGCTAATGCGACCGCCATACAATAGGCGGGTCAACTGATCCCGTCCTTGCTCATCGGTTCCCAGTATATTCAGTTGGGCGTTACTGGTAGTACGAAACAAATGTCCGCCATGAAAAAGCTGAATCTGTGAGGGTTTGCTGTAGTCAATGATGAGGGCGCGATCGCCTGTTTCCATATCGACTTTGCCTTGAGTGGTCGGATAGACATGAGCGCCAATATATTGCCCTTGGCGATCGCGCCAATGAATTTGGGTGGGTGGCAGTAATGCACCATTTTTAGCTGATTCGTTAACGCCATAGGGAGTCACAAAATTAGCAAACAGTGCCAATCCATAAAACATCGTTAAAATTACAATGCCAATCCAAGCGAGAGGATTGGCTCTGAGTCGTTTCCACCAAGTCATTAGGAGCCTTTAAGTGCTTTAAAGAAATTTTTGCGGTAGTTGCCATTCATGGCGAATAAGACTGGCCAGAGCAAGGCTAGTCCGATCTGATTGCCAGAAAAGTCGGTACGGCGAAAACCTTGCAAAAACTTGACAACGCCAAATACGTAACCGACTAGTACCAAAATTACAATTAGCTGTGGCATATAACAATTTCTCTTGACTTAGCTATCTAATTTAACATCAAAAACTCCAGCCCATTCTGCCCATAGCCGATCGCCTAATATTACGCCCTTGGTCAAAAGTTCCTGATTTTGTTTATCTATATTGCCGATCGCACCCAAATAAGCGGCGGCGATCGCCCCAGATTGGAGCGCAATTTGTAAGTTGTGTTTGTGGGCGCGATCGGTAACTATTTGCCAGCTATGGGTTGTACTCAGAAAATAATACAAACTACTCGCGATCGCATCAGATAATCCGAATCCATTAGCTCGATGGGCGGAGATCGCACTTGCGCCTTGATCGACAAATTCTTGGGCTAGCTGTAATTGATCTAAGCAATTTTTTTGAGATTCGAGATCTCGGCTGAGAGATCTTCTTTTGTAAAAGTCATGACAAATCTGATTAATAAATGATAGCGGTTTTAGTTCATCTCGACATGCCAAGGCGATCGCATAGGCTAATACTAATTCTTGAATATCGGCTTGGCTATGTGCTTGTAATCCTAAGATTCGCGATCGCACTTCTTGTAAGTCTTGATGCCAATATGCGCCGATTGCGATCGCGACTATGGTGATCTCTATGACATTAGCCAATCCCAAATTATCAAGGGAGTCACTAGTGACTCCCTTGATAATTGTTTCTATGCGATCGGTAAAATCTGGCGGTGAAGTTAGTAAAAGACTGGCAAAAATAGCCCGAAATCGACTTTTTAAAGATTTTTCGGTGATCAACATAAACACGCTGCGCTTTGATAAAGAACCAGTTTTTTTATGGCGCGGCGAAGCCGCGCCATAAAAAAATTATTGAGCTAGCAAATAGATCAGGGCTGCGATCGCTAGCAATAGAAATAAAATATAAACGATCACCCGCCCCCATACGGCGATAAACAAACATAGTAAGCTCCAGAAAGTAGCTCTGGCTGTATCATTCCATGCAGGACGAAATCGTTGAATCTCAGATTTTTCATAGTCATGAATCTGAGTACCCGTCAAAATTTTGTAATGGAGTCTGCCAAATGGGTGTAGCAGTTTGAATTGTTGATAGCGATGATGGGCGGGTTTCCATCGATTGCGGAGATTTTTGGCTTTGCCAACATACAACACAATCCATAGAGCCGTAATGTAATACACGCCTGCCTCTGGTGGTAACTCTTTTAACTTCTTGACAGGTTTAGATGGTAGCCAAAAAATACGAAGCCATTCAGTCATAGGTGATTTACTATCCTAGAGTACTTATTCCCAGAGATTTAATTACTTTTGTGCAATATCTATAAAAGTTAAGCTAGTATGGAGCTGTTTTGCTCAGTTAATCTATACCATTTAGTTGGGTTTTGCTTTTATGACAGATTTTAATCGCGGCATCATGAAGTTTGAGAATGCTGACAGCCCTTTGTCAATTGTGCTTTCTAGCGTTGTCGTTTTGAGTGCGATCGGATTCTTACTTTGGTGGGGATTTCAGACTGCTTACGTCTAGTCTTGATATTTAATACTTAATAAAAAGCGGCGCAATGCGCCGCTTTTTATTTGCTAAGTTAAGCTAAGACAAATATTTGTAATTTTAGTAAATAATGACCGTTACCACTTCTCAAAATGAACAACTTGGAGCCGCAATTGGCGCTATTCCTAGTGGGTTGTTTGTCATCACCTCTCAACAAAATGGCAAAACTGCGGCGATGCTTGCTTCATGGGTGCAACAGGCTGGGTTTACACCTCCTTCCGTAACGATCATCGTTGCCAAAGGTCGCCCAATTGAGTCTTTTTTAGCAATCGGTAGTCCTGTGATGATTAATATTGCCGAAAAAGGACAGGGGAAAATCATCGGACATTTTGCGAAGGGCTTTGCTCCCGATAGTGATCCCTTTGATGGTATCGAAACGGGAACTGCACCTAGTGGACAACCTTATCTAACCAATGCGATCGCATATCTTGATGCAACCGTTGCGGGCAGTATCGATGCGGGTGACCACACCGTGATTTTGGCAAACATCACCGCAGGCGCTCGCCTCCGTGATGGCGAATCGGCGATCCATACGCGCCCAAATGGTTTCAAATACTAAAATATCAGGGGCGCTTTGCACCCCTGATATTTTAGAGGTTAAAAAAATAGTTGACATTAATCGCAATGTTTGTCATATTAGTAAAGCGCTAAACGCAAAAGGCTGCGTTAAACAAGCACAAATGCGGGTGTGGCTCAGTGGTAGAGCATCTCCTTGCCAAGGAGAATGTCGTGGGTTCGAATCCCATCACCCGCTTAAATAATTGATAAAGTAAAAGGGACGCTTTGCGTCCCTTTTACTTTATGGATTTTTCCTGATGCAATTTGATTTAAAAGCCGCCTTATCTCATATTGATCTGCCATCTGCCGAATGGATTGGCTTGCGTGAAGTCCAAGAAATGATTACGACTCGGTATATACGCGATCGCAAACCACAAGCGAATGGACGTAACCAATCCCACGGCGTAATGATCGAAGTCCTAGCCGATGGACAGTTTGGCTATGCCAGTACCAATCATCTCGATCTCGAAAATATTCAATTAACCGCCCAGAAAGCCTACCAACAAGCGAAGACAGCAGCGCAGTGGGCGGTACATCACTTTGCGATCGCCCAAAGACCAAAAGCGATTGGGCAGTATTTCTCACCATTTCTCAAACCAACGGATGCGATCGCAGCCAAAGAACTGAATGATCTCCTGATTGATATCTGCGACACCTTAAAGGTTTCCGATCAAATCGTTAAAACTAGCGCCTATGCCGTAATTACCGAAATCGAGACAAAATTTGTCAGCAGCAATGGTTCTGACATTTATCAAAAATTTCTGACTATTGCCACAGACTATGCTGCTACGGCTCAAGATGGGGCAATTATTCAAAAACGTGGTGATAAAGGACAGCTTGCTCGTTGCAATCAGATTGGGATGGAAGTATTTGATCGCCAAGCGATCTTACAAAGAGTGCAAGTTGTCGGTGAGCAAGCAGTTGAATTACTCACTGCCGCCGAATGTCCCACCGAAACCACCGCCCTAGTCTTAGCACCAGATCAAATGTTGCTGCAAATTCACGAAAGTGTTGGGCATCCCCTAGAAATCGATCGCATCTTGGGCGATGAGCGCAACTACGCAGGTGGCAGCTTTATCAAGCTCGAAGACTTTGGCAACATGCAATATGGCTCACCAATCATGAATGTCTGCTTCGACCCCACCATGGCTGGTGAATTTGCCAGTTATGCCTTTGATGATGCAGGGATTCCCGCGACTAAAGAATATTTAATTAAAGAAGGAAAACTATTGCGCGGTTTAGGCAGTTCTGAAAGCCAATTGCGATCGGGGCTTGCAGGTGTGGCTAATGCCAGAGCAGCTTCTTGGAATCGTCCTGCGATCGATCGCATGGCAAATATTAACCTTGATTCGGGAGAATCTACTTTTGAGGAAATGATCGCCGATATCGAACGTGGCGTATATATGGAATCAAATCGCTCATGGTCAATCGATGATTATCGCAACAAGTTCCAATTTGGCTGTGAATACGCGAAACTGATTGAAAATGGCAAATTGACCAAAACCCTCCGCAATCCTAACTATCGCGGGATTACTAATCAGTTTTGGCATAGCCTTACTAAAGTTTGCGATCGCAACACCGTCGAAGCCTATGGTTCTCCCTTTTGCGGTAAAGGTGAGCCTAACCAAGTAATTCGTGTCGGTCATGCCTCGCCTGTTTGCCTATTTACAAATATCGAAGTCTTTGGCGGTGCTACCTAAACAAAGAAGGGCGCGGAGCGCCCTTCTTTTTACTTTAATCCTAGCTGCTTCATTTCTTGTTCGAGGACATTTAGTAATCCCGCGTCATTATTATTACGCGCAACTTCCATACGGCGCTTGACAGAAGCCGATAGATTGGCTTTATGATTTGCAGCCGCTTCAGCCTTTCTTTGCATAGTGTTCATAGCTAATCTTCTTTAAGTTACATATGATTTATCTATGGCTAACATAACATATTATTTTCTAAATGGTATCATATGCTACTTATATTTTGTTAAAAAAAGATTAGAGAATGCCAGTGTTAAAAACAAAAAAAGCGGTGCAAAGCACCGCTTTTTTTTGAGATTTAGATAATTAGCCCGCAGTCAGGGGGCGATAGGTTCTGTAGTTGATATCAGGAAAAATATTGTCTATATACTCAATTTTTTCCAGCCAGCCAGCATCGATGGTGCCAGCCTCAATATCATCAAATAGTTTTTCCAATCGCATAATGTGCGATCGCGTTCTTCTGATCGCATAGGGAACCATCGTGCCAGTCCGCATGATGAAAGCCCAATCAGAGGATTGCGCTAACAGCAACTCACGCGCCGCCTGATTGAGCGCTCGCCACTCTAGCTCATCGGCAGGTTCACGATAGGACAAATGAATCATCCTCTCCGCGCCTTTATGCAGATGCTGATAGACCCAAGCATTCGTCTCATTTAGCCAATATTCATGGAAGCCCTTATAGCCCCAGCTAGATTGAGCAGGACGAGATACCTGTTGGGTTGGGTTACCGCGCAGATAGTCGGCAAGATGCGTCATCTCAAACGTATTTTGATCATAATGCGACTTACGAATCAGATAATCAATAAACCAAGGACCTTCATACCACCAGTGACCAAATAGCTCTGCATCATAGGGCGATACCACCAGCGGTGGGCGCCCCATCATGTCATGGAGGTAGCCAATCTGACTTTCACGGTTTTGCATGAAATTGGTTGCATGTTCGGCAGCTTTTTCCTTTGCCCAATAGGGATCGTAAAGCTGCTTTGAATCTAAGCCAAAATCATTGCCTGTAATACGGTGATACTTAACACCCGTATTTTTGCGTTGACCGTTAGGCATGACAAAGGGCTTGATGTATTCGTACTCAGCCTCCCATCCAAGATCTTTGTAAAATTCGCGATAAACAGCATTGCCTGGATAACCGACTTTCGATGACCATACTTGCTGTGATGACTCATGATCACGGGCAAAGGCAGCCACACCTGTCTCTGTAAAAATAGGCGCATATGTGCCGTAGCGAGGTCGAGGCTGACCATACAAAAGCCCATGTCCATCGGTGAGGAAATAGCGCAATCCTACATCCGCTAATAATCGCTCTAGTCCATCGTAATAGGCGCATTCTGGCAACCAAATCCCATTCGGTGCGCGTCCAAACTCTTGGGTGTAATGTTCAACTGCGACTTCTAGCTGCGCCCAGACTGCCTCTGGATACATTTTCATCAGGGGCAGATAGCCATGCGTCGCGCCACAGGTAATAATCTCAAGATTATTAGTATCCTGAAACTGCTTAAATGCAGTGATCAGATCGCCGCTATATTTTTCCCAAGTTTCGCGAGTTTCGGCAAATTCTTTGACGTAGTACTCAGCAAGATATTTGACATGACCATTGTGTTCATTGCGAATCACTTCAAGCTCAACTAATTGCTGTAGCATCGCTAGATGCTTGTCATAGCGTTCTTGCAGAAGTGGATCACGCAGCATTGATACCAGTGGCGGGGTCATGCTCATGGTTATTTTGAAATCAATGCCATCCCGCCTAAGTCCCTCGTAGACTTTGATCAGGGGAATATAAGTCTCGGTGATCGCCTCATATAGCCATTCTTCTTCAAGTACGTAGTCGCTTTCGGGGTGGCGGACGTAAGGCAGGTGAGCGTGTAAGACCAGCGCGAGATATCCAATGCTCATAGATCTTCTTTTCCTAAAAAGTCTTTAGATTAGCCGATAGTGCTAAGAATGGCAGAATTTTAAAATTAAATTCAAGTTGAAATTAATTTTAGGCTATTCCTGTACCGAATGTGATTATGTATACATCTTGATGCTCGTCTTCATCGCCTGTCTGCTCTAACCAAAAGCTAAAAAAACTGTAAATCATCTAACTTGGAATTTGTTTTGTAAATTTTTTGTAGCAAATTGTTAAAAAATGATTACATAACGAAACAAATTAATTTAAAACGCTAGATGCAGTAAATCAGAGTAAAATGGAGCTATTAGGAGCTTGGCTCGATGGAAGACGATAATAACTGCTATTGCTATCCTTGGACATCAGCGATACCTTATAATCTCGAATTAAGCAAAAACATTTTGTAGACTCAAAAAAGCCGCTGATTTGGGGATCAGGTTTTCGCCAAAACCTATCTTTGGGTATAGTTAAATCTAAGTTGATTATTTATAGATTTTGCAAGATTATTTTACCAAACGGGGGCTTGACAAAGTAAATTCATATATGCATTAAGCAGGTTTGTGTGTTTGAATGCATATAATTAGATTTTTTACTGTTCACTAGGAACTTGTTTTAGGGAAAAAAGCAAGGTAACTTATTATCTGTAATTGCTCCTTGCTGAGTTGATAACTTGCCAGTTTTGAATGCTAATTTAAAATTTAGGCTTTGTTATTTAACTCGCTTTATTCTCACACTTGACTGATCAGGAGCAAAGCTAGTTATTAGATGAGGAGGCAGTTTTTTGAAAAAGATATCTTCCAAAGACGAGGATCTAACAACCAATGTTTCCCTGACATTGGGTGAAAAGATGTCCTCTTTGAAGGTTCGTCGTTCGCTTGCGGTTTTAGGATTTGCTTTATCCGCTGGAACTGTGGGGGTGTTGGTTAACCAACAGACAGCAAATAATAGTCTTAAGGCTTCCCCTGTTGCGGCATCATCTCGTACCTTGACTGATGTGATGTCACAAAATCAGGATCGTAAATATGAGATGGCAAGAACTGCGATCGCATCAGGTACATGGGATAACGCCCAAGGCGTAATCGTCCATGAAGTGCGTGAAGATGAAACTTTATGGAAATTAACTCAAGTTTATCAAGTTGACGCAGCTGCGATCGCAGCTTCAAATAACATAAGCGCCAATACTGAGTTGCAGCCAGGTACAAAGCTGGTGATTCCACCAGTAAACGGATTGGTTCACAAAGTTAAATCAGGGGATACCCTCGAAGCCATTTCGAGTTATTACAACGTTCCTAAGAAGGAAATTATTAAGTTTACATCCTTGACTTCTGGCGACTTTTTAGCGATCGACCAGTCTCTAGTCATCCCAGGCAATGTCTCGACTTTAATGCAAGTTAAAGAAGGACATGTGAAGAGACAGTTAGTTGCCGAGAAAGAGCGCTTGATGCAGCGTTTGCAAGAGTTGGAAGGCAAAAAAGCCGTGGCTACCTTAGCTAGCAACAATTCCAAGTCAAATGTTGCTGAAAATGCGATCGCTAAGCAGCCAAAGTATACGTCCTATAAAGTTCAGAATGGCGACACAATCGAGACAGTTGCTCGTCGCTACGGTATTACCCAAAAGTCAATTATTGAAGCAAATAAGCTCGAAAATCCTCAATGGTTAGAGCTTAATCAAGAATTAAAACTCCCTCAAGATCGCAATTTGCCGTCAACGCAAACGATCGCATCTACCAATGAAAAGCCAAGCAAGCAGATTTCATCACCTGTAGCGTCTTTGTCAGAGACAACTAGACCAGAGATGAATAGGGTTGAAGCAGTTAGGGTAACTGCCGCCACACCGATGGTTTTGCCAAAAGAATCCGTAAAAATTGCCGCAGCTAATCGTGCGTCTCTCTGGGACGGATTAATGCAGCTAACTGGAACTGATGCTGCTAGTAATCTGCCAATTGCGCCTGCTCAAGAGCAATCATCTAGCTTGCCCGCCAAAGCAGCAACAGCGCAACCAAGCTTGCCTGTTGCTGGTGAGCCAGCAGTGAAGGTTGCGGTTGCACTTTTCCCATTTGCTCCCGATCAGCTATTGGGTGAGTTGGGCAATGCCAATAACAAGAAAAATCCTGCGATGTCTCCAACGGCACTCAGCCTGCCAGCTCGATCGATCGCCACTCCATTGATCCCTGCGGTGAGTGCCGCCGAGCAGTTCAGTACCAATCGCTCCATCCCTGTTGAAGCCAATTCGGCGCAGCCAGTAGCTGAGCCGAAGATTCAATTCCCACAGAGAATTGCCGCAGTATTGTCGGTTCCACAGATTCCGACAGCCCTAATCAAGGAGCAGAAGGTTGCTCTGGTTAACGCTCCTGTGGAAACACTAAATCAACCAGCAGCCGAGCCAATTGCCAAACCTGCACCAATAGCGGCCATCTCGGCTCCGACGGTTCCTGCAAATCGGGCCGTCGAGCAGAGCGGAAATCCTAACTCTGCGCCTGTATCGGCAATACCACAACCTGCATCTGAACCGAATGTGCAGATTCCTGCAAGATTAGCGACCACCCTTGTACCGAAAGTACCTGCATCAGCATCTGTTGACCAACAGACAGGGATCAGCGCTCAACCAAATCAAGTGGCGCTATTGCCTGACCCTGAAGCAAGGATGACTTCTCTCGAAGTGAAGCGTCTAGAGTCAGAAGTTGATCAACTTAATTCTAAAGTCCGTAACGCTGAGATTAAAGAAGCAGCCCGTAAGGCTGAAGAAGCTCGTAAGCTCGAAGCTGCTAGGATTGCTTCGGCGAATTTGAATGCCTCGCCTAATCCCGATCGCAACTTTGATGCTAGTCGTAGTGCGATCGCAAACCCCGGTGATCGTTCAGGTGTTTCTCCACAGTTACCACAACTGACTGCGAGTGCTTACTTACCTGATGTCCAAGATTATGGACTGTCAACTGGCTTCATCTGGCCTGCCGATGGTGTCTTTACATCTGGTTACGGCTGGCGTTGGGGCAGAATTCATGGCGGGATTGACATTGCCGCACCTGTTGGTACGCCAATTTTGGCAGCAGCCTCAGGCGTAATTGATTATGCGACTTGGAATGATGGCGGCTACGGCAATATGATCGATATTCGTCATGCTGATGGCACAATCACCAGATATGCTCACATGAATGAGCTTTATGTCAAAGAAGGGCAAACCGTTAGCCAAGGTCAAACCATTGGTGCAATGGGTAGTACTGGTTTTAGTACTGGGCCTCACCTGCACTTTGAAATACGCCCAAACGGTGGCAGTTCGGTCGATCCCATGGCTTTCTTAGCTAGCGCGAAAAGATAAAGATCGGATTCTATAGTCCTAAAAAATAGAGCTTGCTAAGCAAGCTCTATTTTTTTGTTTTTATCGAAAAAATGGGTTTGAAACCCCGTCCTTCTAGGGCGGCTTTATATTAGAATATTTAGGACAAGAAAAATTCTTCACAAACAAATAGGAAACGTTGATGGCAACGGACTTACAGGGCTTAACCGCTCAATTGCAATCTCTAGCAGAACTCGCCACAAAATCAGTTGGAGAGGTGCAAACTCCTGAAGAATTAGAGCAGTTAAGAGTTGAGTATCTAGGCAAGAAAGGTACGCTCTCTCAGATCCTTGGCGCGATGGGCAAGCTATCGGCTGAAGAACGTCCGCAAGTTGGTGCGATCGCAAATCAGGTTAAACAAACATTACAAACTCAGCTAGAAGAGCGCAAAGCCACAATCCAGCAATTAATAATTACCAAACGGCTAGAGTCAGAAACTCTGGACGTAACCATGCCAGGAATATTACATTCTTATCAGGGTCGCCAACACCCCATCCAAAGCACAATTGACCGTATGCTGGACATTTTGGTGGGTATGGGCTTTACCGTTGCTCAAGGACCAGAAATTGAGACCGATTATTATAACTTTGAAGCCCTAAATACTCCCGCCGACCATCCTGCTCGCGACATGGCTGACACTCTATATTTGAGTGATGGCAAACTGCTGCGATCGCAAACTTCTTCAGTGCAAATTCACTATATGGAAGAGAATGAGCCTCCCTTAAGAATTGCTTGTCCTGGACGTGTTTATCGCAAAGATGACATCGATGCTACCCACTCACCAATTTTTCACCAGATTGAGCTTTTAGCTGTCGAAGAAGGATTAACTTTTGGCGATCTCAAAGGCACTGTCAAAACCTTTGTCGAAGAATTACTTGGTGAATGCCCAATTCGCTTCCGTCCTAGCTACTTCCCTTTCACAGAGCCATCTGCTGAAGTCGATGTGATGTGGAATGGACGATGGCTCGAACTTGGTGGCTGTGGTATGGTTGATCCCAACGTTTTCAAAGCCGTTGGCTATGATCCTGAGCTAGTTACTGGCTTCGCTTGGGGATTTGGCGTAGATCGTGTAGCTATGGTTTTACATAAAATAGACGATATCCGTCGTCTATTCACGAGTGATTCACGCTTCTTACGTCAGTTCTAAGAATCAATTTTAAAAACGCAGGTAAAATCCAAAACGACTCTAACACCACGCAGAAATAGTCTTATAAATATCTTTTAAAAAGGAAATGATTAGTAAAACCTGCCGTTAAACTGGTAACAGACAGATCAACACAACGCTTAAATACGCTCTAAGATTAATTATCTATTTTTTAAGTGACATCATATGCACAAAGTCTTCGCTTCCTTAAGAAGCCTAGTTAAGGCTACTTCTTTTTGGAAAGAAAACCATGTTTTTCTACGAGAATTTAGGTATTTTTGGAATATAGCAGTCCTTGGGATTGTATTTTCATTTTTAGGTGCAATTTTTGAAGGTGCAGCGTTAGCTGTGATCAATGCATTTCTACAGGTCCTAACTAGCCCTGATCAACCACCCGTCAAATTGGGGTTTGAGTGGCTGAATCTATGGGTATTTAGTACACAATCTAGCACGGGCGATCGCCTTTTCCGCCTTGGGCTATTAGTGATATGTTTGGCGTGGCTGCGATCTCTTTTCGCATATTTAGGTCCAGTTTATGCCCAGCTAACCGACGCATCCTTTGCCGATCGAATGCGGAAGTCTATGTTTGAGCAATTGATCAGCTTAAATCTTGGTTACTATTCTCAGACGAGATCAGGCGATTTGGTAAACATCCTGAATAATGAGATTGCCACTATTCAGAGAGGTTTTGGTGCGGCTTCGGCTTTTGCAATTAGAGGTTCAACGCTGCTTGTTTATATAGTTGCCATGTTTTTGATATCTTGGCAGCTATCAACAGTATCTCTATTGCTTTTTGGAATGCTCTCTGTAATCATCTCCAGCTTCGTGGCAAGGGTAAGAGAAGCAAGTTTTCCAGTGTCACAGGCTGGTGCAGATTTTACATCTATAGGTATTGAATTAATTAGCGCAATGCGAACAATTAAGACATCCTCTACACAGGATTTCGAGAGGGTTCGCTTTTATACGGTTTCTGAAAAAGTCAAACAGGCTTTATATCGACTAAATAAAGCTGGCAATGTGATTCGTCCTCTGTCCGAGGCAGTTTCTACAACGATTTTAATCTGTGTGATCGTTGCTGCTTTCAACATTTTTGTGGTGGGTGGTCAGTTAAAAACAGCTTCCCTACTTACTTTTATGTTCGTTCTATTTAGAATGATGCCTCTAGTTGAGCAGGTAAATGGCTTGAGAGTTGAGCTAGGAAGTTATGGAGGCTCGATCGCCAAGATCAAAGAAATTTTAACAACAGAAGACAAGATTTATCTCAGAGATGGAGAATTAGAGTTTACAGATCTAGAGAATTCGATTGATTTCTTTGCCGTTGACTTTGGTTATAATACCTTTGATAATCCTGTATTACATGATATCAATTTGTCAATTAAACGGGGGCAAACTACGGCTTTAGTAGGTACTTCTGGAGCAGGTAAGACAACCTTGGCAGATCTAATTCCCAGATTGTACGATCCGACCAATGGAGCAATTTTTATTGATGGTATTGATTTAAGGGATCTTAAAATTAGTTCATTGCGCCGCCGCATGGCTATTGTCAGTCAAAGTACATTTATTTTCAATGCTTCGGTGCGCTATAACATTGCTTATGGAGTCGATGACATTGATGAAGATCTGGTCGTAAAAGTGGCGCAGCAAGCCAATGCTCTTGACTTCATTTTAGAGATGCCACAAGGTTTTGATACAGTGCTTGGCGATCGCGGAGTACGATTGTCGGGTGGTCAATGTCAGCGGATTGCGATCGCAAGGGCGTTACTCCGCAAACCAGATATTTTGATCTTAGATGAAGCGACAAGCGCCCTTGATTCTGTGACGGAGCGGTTGATTCAGGAATCGCTCGATCAGTTATCCAAAGGCTGCACTGTAATTGCGATCGCGCATCGTCTTTCGACTATCGTTCGAGCAGATAAGGTCGTTGTGTTGGAAAAAGGTAGAATAGTTGAGCAAGGTAAATATCAAGAACTGATTGAAAAAAAAGGCGCACTATGGAAATACCATCAGATGCAAGATTCTTCTAGTCAAGGCTAATCCTAAGTAAAATGTAAATGTATGAAAGAACAAAATATTGCTGCCCAAAAGGAACTGGTGATTGAAGCTGGCAGAACAGAGAAGCAATATTGGAAAGATTTGTGGCGCTATCGAGAACTATTTTATTTTTTAGCATGGCGCGATATTTTGGTGCGATACAAGCAAACTGCGATCGGGATTGCTTGGGCGCTGATTAGACCATTTTTGACGATGGTGGTGTTCACTGTAGTTTTTGGACAGTTAGCTAAATTGCCTGATCAAGGAGTACCTTATCCAATTCTTGTTTTTGCAGGAATGCTTCCTTGGCAGTTTTTTTCTAATGCCTTGAGTGAATGCAGTAATAGCTTAGTTGGGAATGCAAATTTGATTTCTAAGGTGTACTTTCCCCGATTGATTGTGCCAACTAGCGCTGTGATCGTCAGTTTTGTGGATTTCTTGATTTCAGGAATGATTCTTTTGGGATTAATGGCATATTATAATTTTCTTCCTGACTGGCGCATTTTGACTTTGCCGTTTTTTGTGCTGCTCGCCTTTGCGGCTTCGATGGGGGTAGGTTTATGGTTAGCAGCACTGACTGTGCAGTATCGAGACTTTCGGTTTGTTGTACCTTTTATTATCCAATTTGGGCTGTATATTTCTCCAGTTGGGTTTAGTAGCAGTATTGTTCCGCAGCAGTGGCGTTTACTCTATTCCATCAATCCGATCGTAGGTGTGATTGATGGTTTCCGTTGGGCTATTCTTGGCGGTGCGACGACTCTTTATATGCCGGGATTTTTGCTTTCAGTAGGATTAGTATTTTTGCTGTTTTGGAGTGGTATTTGGTATTTCAGGAAAATGGAGCGAACATTTGCCGATGTCATCTAATTGTTAGTAATCATATGGATTTTTTGGCTCTGCGATCGCAGTAATATTATTGGCGACGATCACTACTTGTCTCTTGCCGTTGGTGATGTCCACATCAGTTTGACCTTCTATTTGTAACCAGCGATCGGGTAGATAGATAGAACGGTTTTCAGTAATCTTGACTGGCAAACTGACAGGATACACATCCGCAGCACAGCAGGTAATCACAAACCGCGTAATTAGAAACATATTGTCTGGCTGATCAGGCGCATGGACAACAAAGCCTGTGAGTTTTACCTTTTGCCCCTTATAGGCATCAGGCTCAGGATAGGCGCTGATTGTCCGCACCCATTCGACGA
>JAYUSC010000606.1:0-2861 GCA_043755885.1 Pseudanabaena sp.
TGGAAAAGCCCGTGAGCGAACTAATAGAGTCAATCAGCCAAGAAGAATGGGGGCAAGTGCCAGATTCAGTGTGCAAACTAATTGAAGAATTAGTGCGACGGATTGATAATATTGAGCAAAACATGGCAGCATTGCGGGGAGAAAATGAGCTACTCAAGGAACAAGTCGCAAGAACTTCGGCTAACTCATCACAGCCACCATCAAAGAATCGGCTAGATTTTAAGCCAAATCGAAAGGAAATCTCAGGGAAGAAACGGGGCGGTCAAATAGGACACATCGGACACGAGCGCAACCTGTACCCAGTCGAAATGTGCCAAGAAGTAATCGACCATTATCCAGAGAAATGCAGTAAATGTGGGTCGCAAGTCAAAGAAAACAACAGTCAAATATATCGCCATCAAATAGTAGAAGTCCCACCAGTAAAGCCAATAGTCATAGAACATCGTTTTCATCAAATGACCTGCACTTGCTGCGGGAAAGAAAATCAAGCCCCATTGATGGCTGAAATTATCGGCAAGGGTGGATATGGTTCAAGAGTAGCAGCCTATATAGGTCTATTTAGTAGTCAGTATCGCCAATCCTATCGTCAAATTGAGAGAATCATGCATGCGGTATTTGGTATCCATATGTCACTCGGGACAATCAAAAACTTGCGAACAGAAGTGAGTGAAGCAGTTAGAGATGCGGTAACGGACGCACAAGAATACGTCCAGCAACAACCGACAGTGGGGGTTGATGAGACTGGATTCAAGCAACGCAATGGAGATGGTCAAAATGCATCGAAAACCAGTGGCTGGCTATGGGTGGTAGTAACGCCATTAATAATTAGCTTTCAGGTGATTTTAAGTAGAGCGACTACTGCGGCTCAAACTGTCTTGGGAGAAACCTTTACTGGATTTATTACCAGTGACCGTTGTCCTGCCTATAACTGGGTGGATGTTTCTCACAGACAACTGTGTTGGGCACATCTCAAGCGAGACTTCATCCAAATCTCGGAACGAGTTGGAGCTTCGGCGGAAATCGGTGCAGCTCTCCTAGCTCAAGAAAAGCTGCTTTTCAATCTTTGGCATCAATTTAGAAATGAACAACTTACGCGCAGTCAGTTAATACAGTCGGTCAAACCTATTCAAGCTGAATTTTCGAGTATTCTGCTCGAAACTGCCGAACTTCACATTGATCCTCAGGAAAAAACGCCTTTGGCTAAAACTGTACGAACATGCCGTAATTTGTTGAAACTGGAAGTTGCTTTGTGGCTATTTGTCAGTGAAGACGGCGTTGAGCCAACTAATAATGCTGCCGAGAGAGCCATTCGCCCTGCTGTGATTTGGCGACGTACTAGCTTTGGTTCAGATTCTCTTGCGGGTAGCGAGTTTGTCTCTCGTTTACTCACTGTTGTTTCTTCTCTGAATCTACAAGAGCGTAATATTCTTGATTTTTTGACTGAATCTATCTTGGCTGCTCGTTCTGGACAAATTCCACCTTCTCTTCTCCCTTAGCCCCCTTGAACTTCTACGATCTTTTTTGGCTACCCAAAGCTTCAATTTCCTCAGCTAAATTTTCTATGTCTAAGCCATCCCATCTACCTAGGCGTAAACGCTCTACCTGCTCAACTGTCCAACGATAAAAGTCCGAATCATATAGTAGTGTTGACATCATCAAGATCACCTTTGTTAATCAAACGCCAAATCAGTATTATAAATCTGCTCACTTATATTTTCATAAAGTGATCCCTTCAGGGCGTAAAGTATTTGCAAAAGAATCCGAACGATCGCTAAATGCCTCCCATGACATCGGCATAATCGAAACCAACTCGCCAAACTCTAATAAAAAATGTAAGCGAATATCTGCCATCCGCCGAATCTCTTGAACTGGTGACACTCGTTCTTTTAGTACTACCAAAACATCAATATCTGAATCAACAGTTGGTTCACCCCTAGCGACAGATCCGTATAGCAATACTGAAAATAGGCGATCGCCATAGAGCGCTTGCAATTGTGATTTTAATTCTTGCAAAAGAATTTGTACGCGATCGCTAATGTTTAGAAACTCTTGGAGGTTATTTGTAAATTGGTTGATGGAGATAGAAGTCACTTTTTTCTCCGCGATCGCATAGTTTTTGATTTAGGCTAATTGTAGCGCGATCGGAAAACTAAATAATCGTCGATTCGTTCAGTCTGGATTTTGATCTGGGGATTCATCGCTCAGCCTTTGTTTTATTTCTCCATGAGTTTAAGCCAAGTACTTTTACTCATCCTCTTTACGAGAAAGGACTGTCTATTTTCTCACAAATCATTTAGAATTGCTATATATCAAAATGTGCGTTCTCAAAAGCACAAAATTATCACGACAATCTATATCATCACTGAGCTTGTGGCTTTACTCGCTAGTCCTCTTCGCATTCCTAAAGCCAAAGCGATCGCTTTTATCCAAAGCCTAAAAACTTCTCCCTATGTGGAAGTTATCCATGTTTTTTATTGTGATAATTTAGGTGTGGAAGACTTAATTAAACAAATATGAAGTTTATGGGTGGTCATACAACTATTGATGACATCTATAAGCTGTTCCAATCATCTCAAGAGCAATATGACCGCTGTATGTCTGAATCTAAAGCCGAAGCCGATCGCAGTATGGCAAGGCTAGAAAAAACAGTGGAAAGAACAAGTAAAGCTGTTGATGCTCTGACAACAAGATGAAGATGTTTTGTTGAGGAGTTAGTCGAACCTGCGATTTTGCGACTATTTCAAGAAAAAGGAATTGATGTAAAGGGGTAGCAACTTAAAGCGGGACAGATTACAGGGTAAGCTTTTTGGGCTTTGGAGTTTTGAGAGACCTTCTTGGTGTTGGCAAGGGTCTCATGCGAG
>JAYUSC010000607.1:0-16526 GCA_043755885.1 Pseudanabaena sp.
GTGGCAGCTTCACCAACAAACACAAGCTCTCCTTGCTGTTGCAAGGCGATCTTCATGCCCATGCGGGTCAGGTCATGGTCTTCAATTAGGACAACACGAATCGAACTCATAAGCATTTTTGCAGATTGTGCATGGTCTGTATCGATACCAGAATCTCACAAAAAGTGGCTTAAAAACTAAAATATACGCGCCAAAAATCAGTTTTTGGGTCTGCCTAGCGATATTGAAGGCAAAATTCATCGTCCAAGCCAGAACTAAAGATAGCTAATTCGACAATCTGCCCGCGATCGCAAAATTCACTAAAACCCAACATCTTCATATAGATCGACAAAGCCATGTTCAGTGTTGCTTTTTTCTTCTATTTCGAGATATCAGTGCAAAGAGCTGTACTTACCTTGTTTCGCTTGATGGGGTCACTTTTTTGGGTGAAGGAATCAAATAGGCAATCACTGCACCACCGATAAAACCAGCCACATTGCGGACAATGGGAATCCATTCAGTAGTGCGAACGAGGACAGGACCTAAACCAAAGGAGATAAACAACATCCCCCAAAGTGGTGTAAAAATTAGCGCCCATTTCCAAGCAAAGATTTCGCCTTCCTTGCGAGGATGACCAGCAAACCCAAAGATCACGCCACCAACAATAGAAGTAATCAGCGTCAAAATCCATTGCTCTTGCGGAATCCCTGGGACAACAGCACAGCCATCTTGATCAAGACAAGTTGCGATCGCATCAATTGCAGACAAAATCGATTGATCATGCCCCTGCTCACGCACATAAAACTGATTGCCATAGCGCGACTGCAACTCAATCCAAAAACTGCGTGATAGCAATGGATACACCGCATCACCGACGCTAAAGTTTAGTAAATTGCGTCCACGCCCATCAGCTACAAGCATGACACTGCTTTCGTCTAGACTCCAAAAATCCTTAACGGCTCGACCTGGGGTGCGATCAACTTGAGTCAAAACCCGCAATTTCCAGCCTGTTTGTTCTTCAAATTTGGTTAACTTTTGATCAAGAGCAATCTCTTCAGACTCGGTTAAAAATCTTCCTAAATCGATGACGTTTGTATATTTTTCGGGTAACAGCTCTGGTGCATCAAAAGCATGAGCCGCAGGAACATGCGTGAAGGCGATCGCTAAGGGTAGCAATATTGCGATCGTGACCATGCTAAATCTCTGAATAATCTTTGGTAAGGAGAACTTAATCATGATTTTTTTAGAGTTTAAATTTAATTTAATTAAAAGCAGATCTTAATATTTCTTAATATCTTAGCAGCAGTATATAGTTAAAGATACTTTCTCTCCGTATTTTTCCTATGGCAAGCCCAATTCAGTGGTATCCAGGTCATATCGCCAAAGCTGAAAAGCAGTTGTTAGAACAACTAAAATTGGTTGATGTGGTCATTGAGGTGCGTGATTCGCGCATTTTGATGTCTAGTAAGCACCCCAAAATCGAAAAATGGGTGGAGGGAAAGTCGCACATTTTAGTATGCAATCGCATCGATGCGATCACCTCAAACGTAAAAACCCAGTGGATGCGCTGGTTTACCGAGCAGGAGGATCGCATGGCATATTTCACCGATGCACAGGCTGGCAAAGGTATGGTGGACTTGCTCAAGGCGGCGCAGGTCGCAGGTGAGAAAGTAAACGAGCGGCGGCATGGTCGCGGCATGTTGCCTCGTCCTGTCCGAGCGGTTGTGGTCGGCTTCCCCAATGTCGGCAAATCGGCGCTGATCAATCGCTTGCTGAAGAAAAGAGTAGTGGCGAGTTCCAATAAAGCGGGGATAACTCGCCAGTTGCGCTGGATTAGGATTTCTGATCAGATCGATTTGCTCGATACCCCAGGCGTAATTCCACCTTTGCTGCATGACCAAGATGCGGCGATGAAGCTTGCGATTTGCGATGATATCGGTCAGGCTGCCTACGACAATGTTTTAGTGGCGGCGGAAGCTGTGGATTTGTTGATTAAGCTGAATGCTAAGTTGAGCAGTCGTTACATCATCGATCCCGCCACGGTCACTTCAGGGATTGAGTATATTCACGAAGTTGCAGCTTTAAATAAGTTTCAAGGCGATCTAGATAAAGTTGCAAGGTTGATTTTATATGATTTTCGTAAAGGCAAATTAGGTGCGATCGCCCTAGAAATGCCACCTCGATAGCATTTATAGTGAAGTACTGCTTCACTATAAGTACCTCGGCATAATTAACAAACCAGAGCCAAAATCTGTACCGCACGCTGCGCGTGCGGTACAGATTTTGGGTTTTATATTTAATTGTGCCTAGCTACTTAAAACTTATCAATTACAACTAGCATTACTCAACCAGACCAGATGACAAGCAAAATTTATTTAAAGGGCGTAAGGGCTTATGGATATGTGGGATATCTGCCCGAAGAAAATGTATTAGGACAATGGTTTGAGGTGGAAGCAACTCTATGGGTAGATTTTGAGAAGGCTACCCATAACGATGAAATCGAAGATACGGTTAACTATATTTCCTGTATTCGCAAGATCGAAAATCTGATTCAGACTCAGAAATTTAAATTGATTGAGAGATTGGTCGGTGCGATCGCAGATAGCCTCCTCGAAGATCTAAAGATCGCACTGGTTGAAGTCCGTGTGATCAAGCAACCACCAATCCCCAATTTCCTAGGCTCTGTTGCCGTAGAAATTTTGCGATCGCGATCGCACGCTCCAGCAACTAGCGCCGCGAAGACCACTCGCACAAAACTGGAAACAATTGTTCAAACTGAGTCTATTCCTGAAGCTAAAACCGAAAATCTAAAATCTAAAATTGAAGGTTTGGGAACATCAAAAATCATCAGTATCCATACTGACGGCGCTTGTTCCAAAAATCCAGGTCCTGGCGGTTGGGGCGTAGTCATTCATTTCTCAGATGGCACGGTCAAAGAAATTGGCGGCGGTATTCGCGAAACCACTAATAATCAGATGGAATTGCAAGGTGCGATCGCAGCCTTAGAATTTCTGGCAACTCAAAAACAATCCACACCCGTCGATCTCTATACCGACAGTAAGTATGTGCTAGACGGGATTACGAAATGGATTAAGGGCTGGAAAAAGAATGGCTGGAAAACCAAGGACAATAAGCCTGTCAAAAATCAAGAATTTTGGCAACAACTCGATCCTCTCAATTCATCTAATATCCGATGGCATTGGGTAGAGGGACATTCTGGCGATCCCGATAACGAGAGATGTGATGCGATCGCCCGCAGCTACACCGCCAAATATGCCTAAAAAAATAAACTCGCACTGCGAGTTTATTTTATGCTTTAGAGTGAAAACCGCTTGGTGTTTTCGTTGAATTATGTTTGTGTATCTTTCACCTCGTCAATAACAACTGACTCAGTATCAATGACATCGATCGCAACTGTTGGCACTACTGACAAATCCGATTCGCTGATGACTGGCAACTTCTTTCGAGACAATTGCATCGCTTCTAAACAGCCATTAATGTTAGAAACTGCGGCATTATAAGCAGAGATGCTCACTTTTAGATCGACTTGTAAACTACGATTTTTATCGAGCTTAACTTGAGCTTCTTTTTCTAAAGTTTGAGCTAGGTAATCACGAGCGTGATCATACTCTTGCAAAATGGCATCCGCTTGTTTGTCAGCACTTGATAGTAAATGCGTATTCAAAGTTTGATTAATTGATTGGCGAAATGTGCGAAGAATTGTGTCCTTGACCTTCAATTCAAAATCAAGCTTCAAAAGTTGACGAATCGAAGGTTCAGCTTCGATCATGCTCTGGTAGTCATAACCACGACAAGCTTGCTGCAACGTCTGACGTAATTGATAGATTGAGTTTGTTCCCTCAGTATAAAACTCAGGACGTTCACGCACATAGCGATCGCATTCAATTCGAGCATCATTTACCAAAGCGTCAGTTACTGTCTGTGTAAGCCTTTCCAGCCGAGACTCAATGCCGCCGTCATTACCAAGCAATCGATAAAGTTCGCGATAATAGTCAGCCTTTCTGACTGATTCAATCAAACTCTGGAAGAAGTTGGCAACAATCTTTTGAGAACAATCGATCAAAACATCTTCTAGCTCATTAGCTAAATAATAAAATCCTTCAGCCAAAATCCCCATAACTGGAACAACAGAATTACGGCGGTGACTTGCTTGGGCGCGGCGATGTACCTCTGCAACAGAGAAACATCTAATCAATTCATCCAAACGGGAAACCATTTTGTGCTTGAGATTGTGATAATCTGCTTCCAAACCTTGATTTTTATCGCTAGCCACTGCATCGTTTAGCTCTTGAGCAATATGTTCTCGCAAATGATCGCCAATTTCTTTGAGATCGCGACTGAGCTTCTGTAACTCCTGCGACTTGATCGCGTCAATATCGCGAGGTTGGCTTTCGAGTTGTAGCCATGCTTCGAGATAGGACTGACGCAGGGCAATACAAATTGGCTGTAGGTCATCGGCAAGATCCGCAAACAGTAAAGGACGCTTCTCAGTGGTTAAATAGCGCGTAATCGCCGTGCGAAACTCTTCAAGCCCACTATCCTTGATCAATTGCCCGATTAGCCCAGTTCCCAAACCAGCGAGTAAGCGCACATACTTCTCATTCTTTACATTCGTTTCTAAGACGCTGTAAGGAATTGGGAACTTGGTAATATCTAGCTTGCCCGAAACCAGACAATAGCTGTTGAATTCATTGACAAACTGTGGTGTGCCTTCCTGACCGCCCACTGACTTTACACTTTCGACAAATACAGAATCTAAACCAAAGCGATCGCTAATACTTGTATTTTTAATCTGACTGCCATAGAAGCCAAGCAGCCCGCTAGTTTTATAGATTTTCGAGCTATTGCGAAACTGGGTGTTAATGGTGTTTTGCAGGCGATCGCGCAACTGGTCATTAGTCCAAGTCTCATCAATGCGGTTGAATACATAAAAAACGCGATCGCGAATTCCTGTATTACTCTGCATCTTCTCGCTGAGTTCTGTTTCCTCTGAAGTCATTTCTCCAGTAGCTGCTGTCTTGAGTACAAAAACTACCGCTGAAGTATCAGGATGTTGAATCTTGTCGAAGGTCAATGCTGCATCTTTTTTAACAGGTGCATCGATCCCTGGGGTATCGATAATTACATTGCCATCTTCTAAAAGTGGGTGATTGCAATAGTATTCCACTCGTTTCAGAACTGCGCTATTTGCACCACGCCGTGCATAGTCGGCAGCTTTTTTAAGATTCTCAAAACCAAATTCATCCATTGAGTAAGTGGCATTAGCCACCGAACTAATGCGATCGCGGTTATTCGTAAAACCTTCTAACAACAAATTCAAGGCATCCGCATCTTTAGCCCGTTTAGATTTACTCTTGCCACCTTCCTGCTCAATCACACTGAGGGCTAAAGTTTGTAGCTGTTTGAGTGCTTCAGGTTGATTAATATTTATAGGCGTGAACTGTCCAATTAGCCCAGACAGAGCTTGCACCTGTTCGCGGATTTCCACTTCACTAAGGAAAGTCAATACAACCCGCTCTTCACCGACCTTTGCAAAAGCAATTTTGCATTCTGTCCCCGTGGCATGTCCCTCGGCACTATAGAGTAACTCCCGTTCTAGCAGCGCGTTAATCAACATCGATTTACCCGCACTAAAAGCCCCCGCAAAGACAATCTCAAAAATAGGTGCGATCGCTTTCCTGAGCGAAGACTGAACAACGCTACCATCCTGCTGCGATCGCAGAGTTGGCTCCTGCTGCAAAAGTTGTAAAATCGCTTCAACTTGCGTCTGTAAATCTTGACATTGTGGAAAAAGAGTAAGCAGAGTCATACAAGCAGATCCTTGATTTAAGCAAATTTAACGCTTTGACCCGAATATATCATGTATCCACCCGTTAAATCACAGCAATTTAATAGATATAAGCAACGAATGGCGGCGCAAAGCACCGCCGTTCGCTTTTTGATTTTATACCCGATTGAGTTACCATGTAAGAAGATCTGTTGAGAATTCCTGTGATTTTTGGTCTGCACAAATATACTGGGAAAACCTTTATTAATTGGCTCGGCATTGCCATCGTAGCACTGGGGTACTATGGGCTTGCCGAAATTTGCCGTCGCCTTGCTTCTACACCTCAATCTGTTACACCAGTCTGGTTTCCCGATGGATTTGCCTCAGCGGCAATTTTGCTGTTTGGCGATCGCTTACTGATTGGTGTTCTGATTGGTTCTTTTTTGGCAAATATTTGGGCTTTTCTAAAAACCGATAGCACTTTACATTTGCTGCAATCTATTTCTCAGGTTGCCATGATTGCGATCGGCACAACGGCTGGAACTGGCTTAGGGGTTTATCTCCTCCGTCGTGCGATCGGGCGCGAAAGCCCACTTAGAAATTTTCAGAATGTGGCTAAGTTCTTTTGGTTGACAGGGCTAATGGGAACGATGGTGAATGCTACTGCGGGAGTAACAGCGCTATGCTTGGGCGGCACTATTGCTTGGTCTGCTTATTTAAGTGTCTGGCTTAGTTGGTGGGTGTCTAATGCGACAGGGCTTTTTGTATTAACACCTGCTCTCTTAAGCTGGAGCGAGGTCACCCGCTACAAACTAATCTACTTCTATCGTAAAACCAAGCCTTTACGTCTGCTTGAAGCCTTTACGATGTTAGTAATTGTGTTGGCGATCGCCCAAACTGCTTTTACTGGTATTTATCCAATTGAATATCTGATTATTCCCTGTCTAGTATGGAGTGCTTTCCGTTTTGGTCATTTAGCCGCCACCAACTTAGTTCTGCTGATTGCGATGATTGCCATTGTTGGCACACTGAGAGGTTCAGGTTCATTTGCGAGGGTGAATATTAATGAATCTTTACTGTTATTACAAAGCTTTATTGTTGCTACGGTTTCATTTACTTTAATTCTTTCAGGAACAATTGATGAACAACGCCGTAATAGCGATCATTTAAAAAAATCTCAAACAGAACTACTTCAAAAATCACAACTTCTCGTTGAGACCAATCAAGAACTGATCCAAGCTAAACAATTCGCCGAAGCCGCCAATCTTTCAAAAAGTCAATTTCTGACCAATATGAGCCATGAGTTACGTACTCCGCTCAATGCAATTATTGGTGTCACGCAATTGCTTCAGGAAGATGAAAGTACGACAAAAACACAAAAAGATGATTTGCAAATCATTTATAATGCAGGCTTTCATTTACTAGCTTTAATTGAAGATATTCTCGATATTTCCAAGATTGAAGCTGGCAAAATGGAAATCCAGCCGATCGATTGTCAGTTTTTGCAACTATTACAGGGTGTGAGTGAGAGTCTTCGCTCTTCCGCGCATAAAAAATCGATCGAGTTAACTTGTGAGTTTGCGCCCGATTTGCCGCAGACAGTGCATACGGATGCAAAACGACTAAGGCAGATTTTGTTCAATTTGTTGGGTAATGCTCTCAAATTTACGGATAAAGGCAAAGTAAATTTTAGGGTTAGCAAAATTACTAATCAAGAGTTGACTTCTAATATTAGCTCTTCCATCGCAACCAATCCCATTATCTGTTCTTCACATTCTATCTCAACTACAACCGAAATTGTCCGCTTACTATTTGAGATAGAAGATACAGGAGTAGGAATCTCTCCTGAAAAGCTGCACAAAATATTTTTGCCATTTGAGCAGGCGGGAGAGAGTAAGTTAAAATCTCAAGGTACAGGGCTAGGACTGGCGATCAGCCAAAAAATTGCTCGGATTTTGGGCGGTGAAATTAGCGTGACTAGCCAAGTGGGGGTAGGTAGTTGCTTTAATTTACAGTTGCCATTTGAAGTTGTTAAGGTGATTATTTATGATGATCTTACGCAGCAATATCTATTGGTAGAAAATGCTGCTCCAATCACAAATTCAATCCATGGTTTAGATACCAAATTCGCCCAGAAATATCCTTTACGGATTTTGCTTGCTGAAGACAATTTAGTTAACCAGAAAGTTGCTATGCGACTGTTAGGACGATTGGGCTATAACGTCGATGTTGCTAATAATGGATTAGAAGCGCTCGAAATGTTGCGATCGCGTACTTATGATTTGGTGTTTATGGATATTCAAATGCCTGTCATGGACGGCTTTGAGGCGACCGCCAAAATTTTGGAAGAATGGAATTTTGCCCTGCGTCCTCGGATTGTGGCGATGACCGCAAATGCGATGCCCAAAGATCGCGAGCAGTGCTTGGCAGCAGGAATGGACGACTATCTTAGCAAACCGATTACAATTGAATATTTAATCGCGGCGCTGAAGCGATCGCAGACGCATCTCTTGTTATAAAAAAATCAGAGAGGTCGCTTGGCGACCTCTCTGATTTTTTATAGGCTTGGATAATCGGTGTAGCCCTTCTCATCACCACCATAGAAAGTATTGCGATCGGGTTGATTTAGCGGTGCATTGGCAGCAAAACGCTCGACTAAATCAGGGTTGGCGATGTACAGGCGACCAAAGGCAACCAGATCGGCATGACCCGCTGCGATCGCAGCGTTACCTGTCTCAAGGCTATAACCACCCGCCGTAATAATTGTGCTATCAAAAATAGGACGGAAGAAGTCAGCACCAAGATCGGGTTGATCTTCGGCAGTGCCAAAACCTTCGACTCTGGGCGCGACTAAATGTAAATAGGCAAGATCAAAGCGGTTTAACTCTTTGACTGCATAACCAAAAATTGCAGCGCGATTGGAGTCATACATACTGTTAAATGTGCCACTAGGAGAAAGTCTCACGCCGACGCGATCGCAACCCCAGATCTCCACAACTGCGGCGGTGACTTCCAATAATAAACGAGCGCGATTCTCCACCGATCCACCATAAATATCATGGCGATGATTAGTATTATCTTGCAAGAATTGATCTAATAGATATCCATTGGCGCTGTGAATCTCCACACCGTCAAATCCAGCTTCGAGGGCATTCTTTGCACCGATGCGATATTGTTCGATGATGTGAGGGATCTCAGCTAATTCCAAAGCGCGAGGCGTGACATAGGGCTTCATCCCTGTATATGTAAATACTTCGCCTTCGGGTGCGATCGCCGATGGTGCGACAGGCAACTCGCCATTTGGTTGTAGATCTGGATGCGAAATCCGACCCACATGCCAAAGTTGCAAAAAGATTTTGCCACCCTTAGCGTGAACAGCCTCGGTTACAAGCTTCCAGCCCGCAACTTGCTCCGATGAATAAATCCCTGGCGTATTGGGGTAGCCTAAACCTTCTGGACAAATCTGTGTAGCTTCGGTGATTAGCAATCCTGCTGAAGCTCGTTGCACATAGTGCAAGACATTTAAATCGGTGGGGACATTTCCCGCAGCAGCGCGATTGCGAGTGAGGGGAGCCATCACAATCCGATTGGGCAATGTATAACGACCGAGCTTAACGGAGGTGAGAAGAGGAGCGCTCATAGGATTGATGTGTGAGTGTTTGAATTTCTATTGTTCGATTTTGAGGTGATTTATCTAACTGAACCGCGATAAATGCGATCGGCTTGCTCAGGAGACATCCATGAAGGTAGATCGCCAGCATTTTTAGTTGCTACTGGCTGTGAACCATTCTGATAAGCAGATGGAATCGGAGGAGCATCAGTATGGGCAAAATTTTCTTTTGATGCGGATGAACCAGCTAGCAAAGTTTGCGGAACCTCAAACTCATCGGTCGCAGGATTGTAAGCAAGCACTTCACCTGACTCAATGTCATAGATCCAGCCGTAGATAGACATCTTATTTTGATGCAACTTAGAGCGAATTACAGGATAGGTTTTGAGATTCTCGATTTGGGTGACCACGTTCTCAGCCATCGTGATCGCGATCAGTTCTTCACCCTTAATGTCAGCATAGTTATCTTGAATCAAGCGGCGAGTTGACTCAGCATGTTGCAGCCATTCATAGACCAAAGGCATCTCGGTTCTCAGTTTTTCCAACTTGAGCAACCCTTTCATCGCCCCGCAGTTGGAATGCCCGCAGATAATCACCTGCTCAATCCCTAGAGCATGGATCGCATATTCGATCGCAGCGCCTTCACCACCATTAGCCGCACCAAAGGGCGGTACTAAATTTCCTGCATTACGAATTACAAATAACTCTCCAACACCTGACTGGGTAATGAGATGCGGCACAATCCGCGAATCGGAGCAGGTAATAAACAACACACGCGGCTTTTGTCCATCGGCGAGTTGCTCAAAAACCTCTTGATTGGCTGGGAAATAGGACGATTGAAACTTGTGTAAACCCTTTAGTAGCTTTCTCATATACCATTTTTGACTTAAAGATGCCGCAATTTATCACTTGGGCGATTGCTTATTTCTTAGTGTATAGCCCTTTGCACGCTAGCCAAAAAATCAGTAGCTCTTTGGCTCAATTGATTATTTAGTTTGAAAAAACGCTAAAATCGCGAAGATACGCTTTGCGTGTTTTAATTCGTATTGCTATATACACAACGGAAATCATGGCAGTAGATCTGACTCGCGTTCAACCACCTCTCAAGGTTTATCCGCCCAAATCCAATCAATTTATATTGAAAATCATAAGGCTGTTAACGCCATTTTGGTTGCGGTGGCAATGTGGCATCAAGCAGATCGAAACCCGCTATGTCGATCGCCTTGTTGATGCCACCAAAAAATTTCAGGATGGTAAAGCTAGATATATGCTTGCCTTTCGGCATCCGACCACCGATGATCCGTTTGCGATGCTGTATCTGCTTGCTTATGCAGTGCCAGAAGAAGCGCGAGATATGGGCATCAAACTAACGACACTGCCCCATAGCGGGTTTGTGTACGATCGCGGTATTTCTCTATGGGCGGGAGATTATGTCAATTGGTTATTTCCAGCATTAGGAGGAATTTCCATTTTTCGCGGCAAGCTCGATCGCCTCGCCCTAAGCTGGATGCGTAAACAAATTACCCATGGTGACGTGCCTCTCTCGATGGCTCCTGAAGGTGGCACAAATGGTAAAAGTGAGACAGTTGCTGAGCTAGAACCAGGGATTGCTCAGATTGGGTTTTGGGCTGCTGAGGATTTGCTCAAAGAAGGGCGGACAGAGGAAATGTTAATTATTCCTGTGGGGATTCAATACGAATATTCGACTCAGGCTTGGGGCAAAATCGATGAGGTGATCGTCACAATTGAAAAAGAATGTGGAATTAGTCAACCCGCGATTACACCTGACAACCGCTATCAAAGACTTTACGATTTGGGTAGTTACCTAGTCACATGGGTCAGCGATTATTACAAAGGTTTATATGGCAACTATGCCAAAGTTAATGGCGAAAATACCAATCCTGATAATTTGGCCGCAAATTTGGAAGAGCTAGCCGATCGCATTTTGAGCGTTGCCGAAATGAGTTTTGGGATTAAGGCTAAAGGCTCACCAATTGATCGCTGTCGCCGCCTCGAACAATCGGGATGGGATCGGATTTTTCGTAATGACATTAAGGAGCTTGAGCAATTATCTGGGGTGGAGCGTGGCTTTGCTGATCAATTAGCGCTCGAAGCGAGCTACAGCAACTGGCATATGCGAATCGCCGAAAGCATTATCGGTGTCACCAGCGACTATGTGCGCCAACATGCCAGCCCTAGCCGTTATATCGAAGTTTTGAAATTGATGTGGAGCGTGTTGCAGCGCGTCACCGAGCGCAATCAAGATTCGGCTTTTAAGGAAACTCCTCATTTTGGCGATCGCAAATTAACGATCTCAGTTGCTGAACCCTTATCAGTGTCTGAGCATCTAGCCGAATATCAATCCAGTCGCGCCGCCGCTAAGGAATGCACCCGCAAACTTACCGAAAATATCCATCGGGCGATGAAAGATTTGGTCGTGCCATCGGTAATGTAAATAAAAAACGCCGCTTTGCGGCGTTTTTTATTTACACATAAAGGCTTTGACAATCTTCGAGATTGAGGCGCGATCGCGTCGCAATCTTCATGGACGAAGTTTCGCCACGAGCGAGATGAATTGCTCCTGCACAGCCAATCATCGCCGCATTGTCCGTACAGAGGCTCAAGGGCGGAAAAACTGCGCGAATGCCATGCTCCTCGGCACTGGTCACAAGACGCGATCGCAACGCACTATTTGCGGCTACACCACCAACTGCCACGACTGTTGAAAGATTATTTGCGATCGCACATTTGATCGTGCGAGTTACCAGCGCCGCCGCCACGGTTTCTTGGAAACTCGCCGCAATATCAGCGATCGGTAACGCTTCGCCATTAGGACTGAGCTTTTGGGTGAGGCGCAATACTGCGGTTTTCAGACCACTAAAACTAGAGTCATAGGGAAAATCTTTAATTACGCCCTGCGGTAATTTGTACGCCTTGGCGTTTCCTGCGATCGCAATTTTGTCAATGGCTGGACCGCCTGGGTAGCCCAAACCTAGCAACCGCGCAACTTTATCAAAGGCTTCACCCGCCGCATCATCGCGAGTTTTACCCATCACCTGATAGTCGGTATAGTCCTTAACTAAAATAATGCTGCTATGTCCACCTGAAACCAACAGACATAAAAATGGGGGCTTCAAAGTCGGATCAGCTAATAAAGCCGAACAGATATGCCCCTCAAGGTGATGCACCGCGATTAATGGCTTTTTATGTAACATCGCCAAAGTTTTTGCCGCTGTCACACCGATCATCAGCGAACCAATTAGCCCTGGGGCAGTTGTCACCGCAATCCCATCGATCTCCGCCCATGTTTTGCCAGACTCACGATACGCTTTTGCGATCGCAGGATTAATCGTCTCCACATGTTGCCGCGCCGCAATCTCAGGCACAACGCCGCCATACAGCGCATGGGTCAAAATTTGCGATGAAACTACGCTACTAAGAATTTCGCGATCGCACACAACAGCCGCCGCCGTTTCATCACAGCTAGATTCGATCGCAAGAATAGTTGGCATTTCTAAACAAAATTAAGATGATCTAACTGCCATTTCGTGGCAGTTAGATCATCTTAATTGATAATTTACTTTACAGGATGTGAAGATTGCTTTACCAAGGCGCGATCGCTGATATAGGATCTGAAGTTAAGTTCTCAAACGAAAATCTCGTTATTTTTGCTTATATTATCAAAGGTAAATTAAGGTCAGTCCGTCAGCAACCCCGCTCTAAACAGATGGGGCTTCTTACCTAAAAATTAGGAGCCGTGCTGACCAGCCTCAGTCTTAACTGACTACGTTATTTAGGTCACGACACCTCGGAATGCGAAGCTAGTTCCCCGCTCTGTCGTTTGCAATTAAACAGTTCTAAGGTCACTGGAACAGTGTTGCAAGCCTAACAAGCCTAGATAACTTTGGCGAAGCTAACATTACCCAGTAATGGGGACTTGAGACAACCATATCTCTAAATTGAGGGGCTTAATCGCCCCTTGACCCGAAAGGGTAGGCGGTTTTAACCGCCATTCGCTTACCTCTCAGCACTAAAGTGTGGAGTTTCCCGCGTATCGGTATTATTCTTATGAAAAGACTTTTTGCTCTCATTCTAGTTGTTAGCTTGTGGTTTGGCATTAGCCTTGCCGCAACCCCTGCTGCATACGCAGAATTCTCATTCAATGCTTTGACTCCTTGTGCAACCTCCTCTGCTTTTCAAGATCGCTTGACAAGTGAAGTTGATGGCTACACAGCCCGTCTAGCTAATTTCAAAGCTGGTAGCGGTCCCGCTGACTACCTCAAAGGTAAAGTTGCCCAAACCGAAGCTCGCTTTGCAAAATATGCTAACTCTGGCTTGCTCTGCGGTGAAGATGGCTTACCTCACTTGATCAGCGATGGTCGTTGGAGTCACGCTGGCGAATTCACCATTCCTGCCTTGATGTTTCTATTCATCACAGGTTGGATCGGCTGGGTTGGTCGTGCTTATCTGATTGCAATCCGTAAGGATAAAGCAACCGCAGCTCAAAAGGAAATCATCATCGATCTTCCTCTTGCTGTTAAATGTATGCTAACTGGCTTTGCATGGCCCCTTGCTGCGCTCAAAGAGTTTGGCACTGGCGAACTGTTGGTTCCTGAAAATGAAGTCACAGTTTCCCCTCGCTAGATATTCGAGTAATTTTTTAAAGCTTTATAACACAAAGCTTTAAAAAATTATCCAAAGCAAATTCATGCTTAGAGAATTTATCAAAACTATTTAATTAGGAGAACTCCATTGAACGGCTTTTTATCCTCTGCTCCTGTCTTGGCTGCTGTATGGCTTACAATCACCGCTGGTGTATTGATCGAAGCTAACCGTTTGTTCCCAGACACCTTGACATTTCCCTTCTAAATCTCCAACAGTTTTAAATTAAAGCTAGAGATTTCACAATAAAAAAGAGATAGGGCGTTTAACGCACTATCTCTTTTTTATTGTCGATACAGATTGGTCTGCGCCCTAAAAATCAAAGTAGATAAAGGGTAATTTCTTGTCGGGGCTGAGGATGCTGACTAGAAATAGACTGATCGGAACGAGGAATAATTTTATTTGCCAGTTTAATTGCCACTTAGCGCGATCGCATTGATAGGCAACTAGAGAACACATAGATAGACTAAATAGTAATAACGAGATCTGTCCTACTGTAATACCCAGCGATTCCACATAGATTTTTACGCCGAACTGAGGATCGCTCTGATAGCCCCAGAGTCTTTGCAAGAACATATTTGTATCAACTAAATTCGGCAATCGGAACGGAATCCAGCCTAAAAACACGACTAATTGGGTGATCACAACTGCCAACAGCTTCATGGGTAAAGGCTTCCAGATTTTATGCAAATCTTCAAATACGCTGCAAACTTCCATCCAAAGACGATGTACTACCAGCGCTGCACCATGCCAAACACCCCAAATAATGAAGCCCCAGTTTGCACCATGCCAAATCCCAACTACGAGCATGATGATCATCAAGTTTAGGCAAGTGCGCCAAAGCCCACCGCGAGAACCACCTAGAGGAATATACAGATAATTTCGCATCCATGCGCCGAGGGTCATATGCCAACGCCGCCAAAAGTCAGAAATGCTGGCTGAGAAATAGGGAAAGTCAAAATTTTGAGGCAGTTTGAAACCTAATAACAATGCGCTACCTCTTGCCATATCGATGTAGCCGCTAAAGTCACAGTAAATCTGAATTCCATAGGCAAATAGAGCTAACCAGAGATCGATACTACCTGCACGTTCAGTATTCCGAAAACTGAGATCGACTAGTCGGGCAAGATTGTCGGCGATCAACCCTTTTTTGACGGCTCCACAGGCAAATAGCCATACGCCTTCGACGATATCAGGTAAAACGGGGCGCGATCGCGTAATTAGTTGCGGCGCAAATTCTTGATAGCGGGTAATCGGTCCAGATAGCAGCTTGGCAAAAAATAACTTGTAAGCGGCAAAGCTGAGAAAATTTCTCGCAGGTGTGTTACCTCGATAGGTATCGATCAGATAAGCAATTAACTCAAATACAAAAAAGCTGAGGGTGATCGGCGGGACGATGTTTGTCTTTGCCCAGATCGCTAACGAACTCCCCACTGGTAAACCCGTAATATTGCCGATCGCAGTTGCAACAAAAGGAATGTATTTAAACCCAAATAGCAGTAGGACATTAAAAAATATCCCCACAAACAGCAGCCACTGCTTCAGGAATTTATCTCCTTTGCGAATTTCTCCTCCCAACCAAAAATTAATTGCCAACATCACTAATAACAGCCAAACATATTGTCTCTGGATAAATGAGTAAAACATTAAGCTTGCTGTCAAAACAACTAACAAGCGTGCTTGCACATTTGGGAAGAGCCAATAGACAACCGTGGTGATGATCAGGAATAGAGCATAATCAAGGGACAGAAAGTCCATTTTTATGCTGGTCAAATAATTCAAAAACTGTAAAAAATGGAAGGTCAGAAAATCCATTGTTAAGAGACTACTTCAGGTTCAGGTAGGTTAAGCAGCGACAATGGATCATCAAATGGGGCCTCATCAATATGTCTGATGGGAACCCAGTCTGGTAAGGCACAGCTAGCTTCTTCTACCTGTAATTGGACACAGGGAATTGTATCCGAAAGTATGGAGCTTGCCATCATACCTGTATGAATCTCAACATGAGCCGAGGCGACCGCCTCAAACATGAGATTTTGCCCAGGAAATACGACCCGCTCGAAATACCATAGAGGGACATCGGTGATCCGAGCTATTTGGATTTTGCTAGTGGCATTTACATAGGAGCAGACAATCTTTTTGTCGTGCAACCCAGCAGGTAACGGATCAAATATGGACATAGTGTTTTTTTATATAAAGTTATTTAAGCAAAAATTAACAAGATTTTTTGAATACTAAACTAGCCTAAGTTAGTCATGAATCCCAAAATATTCCTAATTAAACCAAATAAACCCTGCCGATAAGTATTGGAATTAACAAGAATACTAATCTTGCTATTTTGCCCGTACATAAACCTAACACTCAAAACTAACTAGTGATTGTAAACACTACTACCAACTATCAATTCAGCGATCGCCAATTTGATCCATAACGCGATCCCCAGCGCTATCGTTATTTTAAGATATAAAACCAAAAAGGGGAGTTGCG
>JAYUSC010000608.1:0-2845 GCA_043755885.1 Pseudanabaena sp.
GGCGCTCCGCGCCGCCTCACACTTTTTCGGTTTTATGTCCTATGCGGCGTGTTTGAGCGCAAAGCGCTATTTTGGAAAGAGATGGAGCGTCCAGTTGCAAGGCTGTCTCAGTTCGCCAAAACGACCACTTATCCAGTACCACAGCGTCAACCGCGTAGGAAAAAATCCAATCACTAAAAATGTGTCTTCGGGAGCAATCTCACCATATTTAAGTCCATCGGTGGGTGTGATCAGCCAAGGTGTGTCGGTGTCTTTGACTAATAGCTGAGAACGCTGGTGGATGGATTGGTATTGCAAGGGTAAGGCAAAAATGGCGTAAACATGATGCTCACCACGCCAAGGTTCGGCAACAACTTTGATCGGGTGAAACTTCAAACTCTTGGATTTACTTAAGTTATCTGTCATGGTTGGACATAAAGCAGGATTAACATCAGATGAAGCTGTTGGCGATGGGGCTTGGATAGACCAAGCAATTATTGTGACAATAATTCCTATTGTTAAAGTGATAACAGCAATGTATAACAGTTTTTTTTGAGCAGCAAACTTTCTCATTAACAGGGTTCAAGGCGAATTAATAATAGCGCGATCGCATCGATATATTGTTGCAACTCCCTTGATGAAAGATTGCTGTTATTGATGATGATACTAAAAATGACTTCACGATGATTTTGAGGACTAGCGTATCCTGACAATGCGATCGCACCCGTTAATGTTCCTGTCTTGGCTTGGATTAAACCTTGAGCCGCAGTATTTTTAAAGCGATTGGTCAAAGTGCCATCGACATTGGAGATCGCTAAAGATTTCCGAAAGTTGCGATCGCTAGACACATTTTGTAAAAGCTGGACGATCGCTCTGGGCGTTGTTAAATTGCGACGTGATAGCCCAGAGCCATCTGCAAGTAAGACATTAGCGCGTGGAATATTTATGGATTCTAAATATTGATTGATCGCCATCAGTCCACCGCTAAAGCTCTCATAGGGAACGACTTTAGCGAAGCGATCGCCTAAAGCTCTCAGTAATAATTCTGCATAGAGATTATTGCTATCTTTGTTGGTAGTAATTATGAGTTCAGAGATTGGTGGCGAGAATGCGATCGCTAAGTCTTGGGTGGGAGGAAGTTGTTTAGGTTTGTTAGCTGCGATATCTACTGATATTTCAATTCCTTGAGCGGTTAATTCCCGCCGCAATAGTTGCAAAAAATTAGCTTCAGGATCGGGAATCGCCACTCCACCGACTTCTGGTTCAGCATTTTCAGGAACCTGCCCAGTGATGATCAGAACTTTCTGCTCATGGGGTCTCACAACCCGCAGCTCATATTCAGGCAACATATACTCAGCATTAGCGCTAACTGTGATTGATTTATTCTCTACGCGCCAATCGCTTGCTAGTTCAGGGTTTTCCCATTCAAAGATCACGGGCTGACCAATTTTGGTGGGGCGAATTGTCCAATTTAGAGAATTTTCATTGATCGTGAATGGGGATGCGATCGCAGCATAATATTCCTGTAAATCTGACCATTCCCAACTATCGGCAACTTCGACACTTTTGCGCGATGTCACAGCCCAAATTCCACTATTGATCTGCTTTACACCTTTATTTTTAAGTTGGGTTACTAGCGATTTTAAACCAGTCGCCGAGCGAAAACTTGGATCACCTGAGCCGACAAGCCATAATCCATTTTCTAATTCACCCTTGGTATTGGGCAAATTGTGCGACATCAAATGGGTAGCAAAACGATAGTCTGCTCCCAGTGTTTTTAAGGCGATCGCAGTTATAAATAATTTGACATTAGATGAAGGGATAAAGTAGCGATCGCCATCAAGATTAGCTAATATTTGGGGATTAGTCTCATTAGTTTGCACAAATACACCAACTCGCGATGGTTGTAATTTAGGCGACTGAGCGACTTTTTCCACCTCTTTTTGCAACTGAGCAGGACAGAGACGATCACTAGTTGCATAAGCAGGAATAGCTGTAATTAGAGAAATCACAACTAGAGCGATCTTAGTGAATATTGTGGTTCTCAATGGACAAACTGACTAGAACAAGAGTGCCAACAGAGTAGCATAAAAAACAATAAAAAATAGTGTAAGGCAATGCTCATCAAATGTTCAGGATAATCTATTAATCTGAAATCCATAAATAAATTCTATATTCACGATTATTAATTGTAACTTTCTCAGTTTGATTAGGCGGTAAGTCTCCTAATCCGTATTCGTGGGAAATAATTCTTGTTCCAGATTTTAATTTGGGCAAAATATCTGAAAGCACCAGAAGATTTGTCTGAGGTAGAAGATATAGCGTAATTACAGTTGCGTCACCTAAATCTGTTTTAAAAAAATCTTGTTTAATAAATTTAATGCGATCGCGAATTTCTGGGGTTTTTGCGATCGCCAATTTTGATTCTCGATCAGATTCTCTAATTAATTCAGGATCGATCTCGATACCGATCGCTCTTGCGCCAAACTTTTGAGCCGCAGCGATCACAATCCTACCGTCGCCACTACCAAGATCATAAACAACATCAGCTTTATCTACCTTTGCCATTTCCAGCATTTTTAGCACAACTTCTGGCGGAGTTTGCAAATACGGAGCATCGGGAATATACTCTGGCTCTATACTTTGGGTTGCTAAGGGGGGAATCGATGGGATTGGTTTGCTCTCTAATAGATCGCTTGGCGAGGGCGATTTATTAATAAAAAGAGAATTGCAAGCTAACAATGTTGATGATGTGATACCAGCAATCAACATAAACCTAAGTAACCTAGATAAAATTGCCATATTTAGATTTAGAACCCTACACAGAATAAGAAAGCCTAAAATTGATGCGGCGGGCTACGCCCGC
>JAYUSC010000609.1:0-6644 GCA_043755885.1 Pseudanabaena sp.
AGCTTATGGCTTTGTGAATTTTATAAACTTTAGATCTAGATTACTTGCTTGTCTTTCTCATTAGATTTGCTTATCCCCATATACTCAGAAGAGCCACCTCTTTTTGTGAAAATACAGTAATGAGTAAAAATACTCTAATGAAATTAACAGCCAACTTAACAACAAAGTCCGATCAAATCGATTGATTTTGTATTGATATGTAAATCATTAGGATTTCTAATATTTTTTTAATCTTATTAGGATTACTGATTACTAATATTAGTTTTTGTATCAATATGTATCTTGCGATCGCAAAAATATCTACATAAATCGCTATTTTTCTTAATATAAATCACATTGCCCATTTGCAAACTAATCCTTGTATTTCAAGGGTTTGTGGATCTCAACTTAGAAATATCTCGCAAAAACAAGTACTAGAGGATATATTTAGCTTATTAGAGTTATATAAATTTTTTATATGAATTTGTTGCTAAAAACAGAGCGTTTCAAAAAAAAATTTTCAAAAAAAGTAAATGTGGATACGCACTTTATGTTTAAATTAGAGACATCGCTCAAGGACTTCTCACGAAGAATTCCTGATAGGATTAACTTATATAAAGCAAAAAAGTATTCCACCAAAGAAGCAGATATCAAAGGGCTAATTAGATTTTTAATAGATTTTTAATCTTTCTTTAATTCTCGATTTGACTACTGACTCTGACTCTTTAGTTCTTTTTGCGGTGCAATTTGCAGATCCGCTTTTGCAGTCTATTGATTTTTATTCAACCATAGTAAGGAGATATTAATGTCTTACTCAAAAACACAGTCTAAAGCCAAGGCTGGTTACGACGCAGGTGTTCAGGACTATAAACTAAAGTACTATACCCCCGACTACACCCCTAGGGATACTGACCTTCTCGCCGCATTTCGCTTCGTACCTCAACCAGGCGTTCCTCCAGAAGAAGCTGCTGCTGCTGTAGCCGCTGAATCTTCGACAGGTACATGGACAACTGTATGGACAGACTTGTTGACCGACCTCGATCGCTACAAGGGTCGTTGCTACGATGTCGAACCAGTTGCCAACGAAGACAACCAATATATTGCTTATATTGCTTATCCTCTTGACTTGTTTGAAGAAGGATCTGTCACCAACTTGCTAACCTCATTGGTTGGTAACGTATTCGGTTTCAAAGCTCTTCGCGCACTTCGTCTAGAAGACATCCGCGTTCCTATTGCTTACCTAAAGACATTCCAAGGACCTCCTCACGGTATCCAAGTTGAACGTGACAAGTTAAACAAGTATGGTCGTCCTCTATTGGGTTGTACCATCAAACCAAAATTGGGTCTATCTGCTAAGAACTACGGTCGTGCAGTATACGAATGTCTTCGCGGCGGTTTGGACTTCACCAAAGACGACGAAAACATTAACTCTCAGCCTTTCATGCGTTGGCGCGATCGCTTCCTGTTTGTACAAGAAGCAATCGAAAAAGCACAAGCTGAATCTGGCGAAGTCAAGGGTCACTACTTGAACGTCACCGCTCCAACTTGTGAGCAAATGATGGAACGTGCAGCTTTCGCAAAAGAAATCGGCACACCGATCATCATGCATGACTTCTTGACTGGTGGCTTCACAGCTAACACCACTCTTGCTAAGTATTGCCGCGACAATGGCTTGCTCTTGCACATTCACCGCGCAATGCACGCTGTTATTGACCGTCAAAAAACTCACGGTATTCACTTCCGCGTTTTGGCAAAATGTCTCCGTATGTCTGGTGGCGATCACCTCCATTCTGGAACCGTTGTCGGTAAACTCGAAGGCGAAAAGGGAATCACCATGGGCTTTGTTGACCTAATGCGTGAAGACCACATCGAACTCGATCGCGAACGTGGTATCTACTTCACTCAAGATTGGGCTTCTATGCCTGGTGTTATGCCCGTTGCTTCGGGTGGTATCCACGTATGGCACATGCCTGCGCTCGTCGAAATCTTCGGCGATGACTCTTGCCTCCAGTTTGGTGGTGGTACTTTGGGACATCCTTGGGGTGCTGCTCCTGGTGCAACTGCTAACCGCGTTGCCCTCGAAGCTTGCGTACAAGCACGTAACGAAGGTCGCGACATGATGCGTGAAGGTGGCGACATCCTTCGTGAAGCTGGCCGTTGGTCTCCTGAATTGAACGTTGCTCTTGAACTCTGGAAAGAAATCAAGTTTGAATTTGAAGCAATGGATACCGTCTAATCGATTAGCTCCATTACTATATTGTTTCGCGTAGCGAAACAATATAGTAATAAACCTTGGTTAAGTTCAGCCTATGGATATTAAGCGCAGTACTAAGTCCACAGCCAATATGTTGATCAATTTTTTGACCTTCGAGGCTGTCAAGACCATTGCCGAGCAGTTGCAAGAAACCGATAAGTTAAAAGCTCTTTGGTTTAATCAATTCTCGACGCGCGAAAGACTCCAAAATGGCGAGCTTTATATCAAAGACCTTTTTGCGGTCAACCAAGAAATGGCTTTTCGGGTAATGACAGTCCGTGAGCATCTGGCTAATGAAATCTTAGAATTTTTGCCAGAGATGACTCGGACTGGAATCCAGCAATCAAATATGCAACTTCGCCGTCAGCATTTTGAACACATCATGAGTGTTCAGGTTTCTGAAGGATATGCAGAGTGCGAAAATCTCGAAATTCCTTCAGAAGCAGTTGTAGATTCAGATGTTGATTGCGATCGCGCTTCTGTCTAAACCAATCGAAATATAATTATAATCGCGAGAAAATAATGCAAACTTTACCAAAAGAGCGTCATTACGAAACTCTTTCCTATCTTCCACCTTTGAGCGATGCTCAAATCACTCGTCAAATCGAGTACACCCTTCAACAAGGTTTCTATCCTGCGATCGAATTCAACGAAGATTCCGATCCAGCAATCCACTACTGGACTCTTTGGAAGTTGCCCTTGTTCAACGCCAGAACTCCTCAAGAAGTTTTGACTGAAGTTCAAGCTTGCCGCTCTAGCTATCCTGGTAGCTTCATCCGTGTTGTTGCTTTCGACAACATCAAGCAGTGCCAAGTCCAAAGCTTCATCGTACACAAGCCTAACGCCGCTCGTTACTAAGCTTTAACAACCAAAAAAGCCCCGCATTGCGGGGCTTTTTTGTTTTGTAATGATTGGCTACCTAAATGCCTCGATACGATCTAAGTACACGTTAACAAGTTTGTGATCAATGGATAAACTCTCAATCTCTTCCCAAACTCTAACTAGAAACAGATGAAAATCACGCTTTCTCATATTGCCAATGCGTAGATGAACTACTTTGGGTGGTGCTAGATCGAGCATTAGCCGATCTGAAAAATCAACATCTTTGGTAACAATAACTAATTTATTTGCTTTTGCATACTGCCAGATTTCCGTATCACTGGGACTTTGACCTAATGCTGAAACATGGGTAATGGGCAAAGACGGCATAAACTGAATTTTGATTGGTAAATTTTCATCAAACAAAAAGCCATTCATGCAACTTGTCTCACTTCGTAGTGATTTGCCATTAATTTTGCTGCAAATTGCATACAGGCATAAATATCCTCCTTTGTTAGAGAAGGATATTCTTCAAGAACTTCTTCAATCGAATCACCTGCACCTAAAAATTCCATTATCGTCTGCACTGTAATTCGAGTATTAGCGATAATTGGTCGTCCGTTGCAAATATCTGGATGAATAGCTATTCTGCTTTTCATAAAAATGTCGTAATAGTATTTGTATTCAAGTACAATAAGGCTAGTATAAGGCAACACTGAAGTAATGAAATATCTTGTAGTTATAGAAAAGACGCAAACAAGTTATTCTGCATATTCGCCAGATGTTTTAGGCTGTGTTTCTACTGGTGCAACTCTGCAAGAAGTCCACCAAAATATGCAAGGGGCGATCGCGTTTCATATCGATGGTCTTATCGAAGAAGGGCTAGAAATTCCTAAGCCTTCTACCTCCTCCGTTTGTGTTGAAGTTGCTGCATAATGCTATGAACAATACCTCAGAAACAAATTGGGCTAAACTTGATGCTCTATCAGAATCAGAAATTGATACATCTGATATTTCACCTTTGACTAAGGACTTTTTCACTAAATCGCGCTGGTAGAAGCTTGTATCTCCACTGAATGCTGGCGAAGAAATTTTAGAAAATTTTGGTTTGGCTAAGTTGATGGAGGAAGTAAAAGATGATGAGTTAATTTCTGATGATGACGCTTACTCGTATTACCAATGATTGAAATTGCGAAATGTGGAAAGTTGATTACACTAATAGCTTTCTTAGAAAGCTTGATTAACTACCACATAATATACAATATTTAGATGAACATTAAAAAATCAAAATAATGGGAATTAATCAAGATTGGCAAGATGATTTAAGCAGAAAGATATCGCTTACATACTTATCTATTAGCATCATTCGAGTGGGGGCATTTTTGCTGTTACTTTTTGGCGGTGGTCTTAGTCTGTCAGCATCTGGGAACAATGGTAATTCTATTTTCGTTGTGACAGGAATTTGGTTAATGTTTTCCTCTGTACCACTCTACCTAATAACTAATGTTGCTGATGATGTAAGAAAAATTCGTGTTGTATCTCAGGCTTATTTGGATTTATCAAAACAGCAAACTATTTGTTTAAATGATATTAGATCTTTACTAGATGATTCTGCTGTTGACAACGAGAGTTTACTAAATCTACAAAAGAACCAACTAACTAAATTGAAGTCAATTGAATCATTATTATCCGAGTCAGAAATGGCAGATGAAACTTGATCAATCTCTTAGAATAGGTTAGGAATGATCACCTTGTTGCAAGGAAGATGAATAGGCGATTGCAATTTGTTTGTTTTTGATTGGGGCGATCGCTTTGTGGTGGTGAGATGAAAAGGCGATCGCAGTTTTTGATATTTGATTGAGTGCGATCGCTTTGTTGTGAGAATGAATTTGCGATCGCAGTTTTGATGTTTGGTTGATTGCGATCGATTTTTGTTGAGAGATGAATTTGCGATCGCTGTTGTTGAGTTTGGTTAGGGGCGATCGCTTAAAAAATTGTTGCTCCCACATTGGGAACAAGTTATCATAAACATTATGCGTATCTTGTCCCGTAGCACCCTACGAAATTTCTGGGAAATTCATCCAAATGCCGAAGAAGCACTGAAAACTTGGTACTATGAAGCGTCTCATGCTGATTGGCAAAACCCAGTCGATGTAAAGACTATTCATAGGAATGCAAGTATCATCGCAAATAACCGAATTGTCTTCAATATCAAGGGCAACACCTATCGGTTGATTGTATCAATTCGCTATGATATCGGCATTATTTTTGTTAGGTTTATCGGTACTCATGCGGAGTATGACAAGGTAGATGCAACAACAATCTGAAACGAGGTAGATTTATGGAAATACGTCCAATTAGAACCCAAACTGATTATCAAAAAGCTCTTCAAGAGATTGAAATGCTGTTTGATGTAGCTCCAAATACGCCTGAATATGATCGCCTAGATATACTTACTACTTTAGTGGAAGCGTATGAAAAGATCCACTTCCCAATAGAACTACCCGATCCGATTGATGCAATTTCTTACTATATGGATGCGCGTGGGTGGTCACGACGTGATTTAGAGTCATCTTTAGGTAGTCGCTCTAGAGTATCTGAAGTTTTATCTCGTAAACGCTCATTAACACTAGAGATGATTCGGAAGCTACATCAAGAGTTGGCGATCCCTGCTGAGATTCTCATTCAACCTTATGGATTTTCACAAATTCCTGCATAACAATTTTTTGCAATCGGGCGATCGCTTTGTTGTGGGGAGATGAATGGGCGATCGCAGTTTGATGATGTTTGAAGGTGCGATCGCTTTGTTTTGTGGGAGATGGATTTGCGATCGCTGGTTGTTGATTTTTGGTTGGGAGCGATCGCAGTTTTTGATATTTGATTGAGTGCGATCGCATTTACACATTCAACGCAACCCTATTTGATAAATATCCCCACTTTTGAAACTTTTCTTGCAACTCAGGTAAATCACGAAATGCAAGAAAATATAAATACTCAGGAGCAAAATCCGCGCCATTTGACCAGCGAATCGTCCCTAGTTCAACATCAACTTCAAACTGTTGAAACAAGACCAAATCTTGTAAAGGTTGAAAAACTTTACCCTTTAAGCTATTAGATAAATCTACAATTCCTCTACGGCTATCATTGAATTGAATTTCAATCTCGTAGCGATCGATGTAGCGGGCGGAAATAATATGTAAAAACATAACTTTACTCCAAAGGGAAAATAGATATTGGTTCTTCTTGCTGACGGCAAAGTTCCCAATCAGTCATCAACTCGGATTGATGCAAATCATGCCATTCCAAAATATGACGTAATGCACGCTTAGGAAATGAACCAGTTACCACACCAGTTTCAATCTCAATAGTGATTTCATACTCACCATACTTTGCATGATAATGAGGAGGCAGATGATCGTTCCAATACATACTGATCGAAATCCCCAAAAAACGACTGATGACAGGCATAGGTCATTGAACAGCTAAAATGGTTTACTAAGGCAGCATGTAAAAATAACTTGAGCAATTAAGTTGTTATTCTGGGTTTAATTTGATAGTTCCAATCACCGTGAAAACGTTTCTTGTGAAGAAC
>JAYUSC010000610.1:0-2840 GCA_043755885.1 Pseudanabaena sp.
ACTGCACCACCAAGAAAGATCATCTTCCATTCGCGATCGCAGTCACAACGATAGACAATCCCCGAAAGATTCGCAACTAGACTGCTAAATTTGTCTTCAGATTGTTGTAATTCTGTCATCCGCTCTTGAATTCGTAATTCGAGAAATTGATTATTACCCTCTAGTTTATTAAAAGACTGCTTTAATTGGACTGCCATTTGATTAAAGGCTTGAGAGAGTAGATTTAGCTCATCAATTTCTGCTGAAGGAACTTCCCGATCTAACTCACCATTTGCTAAAGCTTGACTCGCTAAAGTTAAGCGCCGCAAAGATTTGTTGATATATTGAGTGGTGAAAGCTCCTAATGTGATCGCACCTCCTAATAATAGACAAGCAAGCAAAATCGTCGTTTTCCGCTGGGTCTCAAGCTGTGCTGTAAAGTCAGACTCAGGCATCACCACGGCAATTAGCCAGTTAAGCCCATATTCATCGCGATAGGGCATTACCTTGAGAAATATATTTTTCCCCTCCGCCGAAAACTTTAAATTCTGCTCAGTGTTAATTTGGTCTAAGCTACCAACTTGCTGCCCTAGGTAAGCCGCCGCCGACCGAATCATCGGTTGCTTACTATCTTTAACTAGCAATCTTTGTATTTTTTTGCGATCGCTATCAACTTGATCAAGCTTTTCCGCAGTCGAGCTAGCTACCAATAATCCTGAAGGTTCAAAGATGAAGGCTCCTCCAGACTTCCCAATTTGCAGTCCACCTAAAAATCGACTAAGATTTTCCAAAGACAGATCACAACCCAAAACCCCTATTCTCTCCCCATTAGAGCTATATACAGGAAGACTGGCTGTGATCACTTGTTCAGGTAAAGTGGAATCTTGATAGATCGGACTCCAGATCGGTTTATTAGTTTGCAAAGCAGCCTGATACCAAGGACGTTGACGGGCATCATAAAATTCGGGCTTCCCTTGAAGTTCGATCCGATTTCCTTGTAAATCGAGGCTGTAATAGTAACGCTGAAAGCCGTTGATATTTATTGCAAGTTGAAAAGATTGTGTTGAATTTTGCTTTTGATCTAGGCGAGTAATCCCCACAAATTCTCCTGCTTTTTCGCCTCCATAATAAATCCAAGAAACAGTAGGGAAATGCTGAATTTGTTGCCAGAGATAGATCTCACTAGCTCGACCTTGTTTTTTTAATATGCCTTGCTGCAATGCATCAGCATTAATTTTATTAATTAAGTGAGGAGTTGCCAAATATGAAGCGAGCTTTTGTTTGATGCGATCGCTAACTTCATTTTGCAGTTGCCCAACTAAATTTGCGATCGTTTCCTGCTCACTCCGCCAAGATAGCCACGCCATCAATCCTGATATACCACCAATCAAGATCACAAACTGACTAATCAGAATAAATTTAAGTGATAGCTTTCGGGATTTGCGAGGATTAGAGGTTTTGCGATCGCTCATGATTTTTCCCTGTACTTCAACTGTGCAAATGGCGTTGCCGTTTGCACAGTTGTGATAAGACGAAATTTTATCTTGCTAGAGCGCTCAGAAACTGTTGCAAACGCCCTAAAAATGAACCTGACTGCTTGCCAGTTTTTTTCTGAAATAAGCGATCAATGTCATCACTGGATGGGCGTTGGGCGACCTCAGCCATTGACTGCATTCCTTCCTCAGTTTGTTGCCATACTTGCCATGTTTGCGGATAGCAGCGCCATAATGCGCCCAGCTCTAGCGGCTTGATGTAGTAGGCTGTCTCGAAAGTACTTAAAAAGCGATCGCGCATTTGTCTTGCCGCTAGTCCTAAACCCACTTCACTATTCTCAAGGCGCGGGTTGAGCATCACAAACGGGCGATCGCCTGCTAGCTGTGCTAACTTTTCGACTAGTTCAACTTCAACCGAAGTTGGCTCGACAATCAAAAATGCTTGATCTTCTTCACGAATGGCTCTGCGTCCTTCGTTGACACCGCGCACGGATACATCAAGATCCGCCCATTCGCGCTTGGCTAGAGCCGCCGCCCCTGCATCTGAAAAAATGGCTTGCCAAGCTTTTCCATAGCGCTGATTAAAACTAGCTGCAAACTCATAGGCGATCGGCATCGCCTTCAGTTCAGGAAATCGCAGATCGGCGATCACACGGTTAGCACCATCTGCGATCGCTTGATGTGTAGCTACGATCGCTTGTTCGGTAGTATCTTCTAAATTATCAGGCAGTAAGATTGGCTCTTGGGTCATAAACGGGATTATTTTTAAAGTGAGGTATTTTGAACTATATAAATCCTAACTGTAGAAATCACATTCTTAAAACAAAAAAGGCAAGGTTACGCTTAGCGTAACCTTGCCTTTTTATGAAAGTGTGGACGATGATTACATCATGCCGCCCATGCCACCCATACCGCCCATGCCACCCATGCCGCCCATGCCGCCAGCACCAGCACCAGCGCCAGCATTCTTCTCAGGCTTCTCGACGACCAGAGCTTCGGTGGTCAAGACCATGCCAGCAACAGAAGCAGCATTTTGTAATGCTGAACGGACAACCTTAGCAGGATCGATGATTCCCGCCGCGATCAAGTCAACATATTCGCCCTTGAGTGCATCAAAGCCATGATTGAAGCTAAGGCCCTTGACTTTCTCAACGACGACAGTACCTTCAAGTCCAGCGTTATCGCTGATTTGACGAAGAGGTGCAGATAGAGAGCGAGATACGATTTCAGCACCGATTGCTTCTTCGTTCTTCAAGGTTGCTTTAAACTCTAGAAGCTCAACTGCAAGGTGAGCAAGAGTTGCACCACCACCAGGAACGATGCCTTCTTCAACCGCAGCGCGGGTGGAGTTGAGCGCATCTTCGATGC
>JAYUSC010000611.1:0-2838 GCA_043755885.1 Pseudanabaena sp.
GCGCTCCGCGCCGCAACTATCTAACTGGGTTGGCGAGCTATACTTAGCCGCCGATTTGAGACATGGTGCGAAGGTAGCTTTTCTGATCGCTAGTACCTCGATCTCGTTCTTTAAAATTAATCTCGTCCTTGAGATTTAGCAAATCACGTACCGCAATTCGTAACTCCGTAAAGTCTTGCCCCTGACGTAATGCAGTTTTGAGATCGATTTGTCCCGTTTCATTTAATAAACATGGACGCAATAAGCCATCAGCCGACAGACGCATCCGATTGCAGCGATCGCAAAAACATTCAGACATTTGACTAATAAAGCCCAAAGTCCCCTTCGCATTCGGGATCTGAAATACATCGGCGGGACCATTGCCCTTGCAATTGCCAGCATCCAAGCCATAGCGATCGCCTATTTGTTGGCGCAAAGTTGCCGAGTCCACCCAACCTTTATGCGTAAACAAGCTGTCATTACCGATCGGCATAAATTCAATAAATCTGATATGCCAATTGCGATCGATACTTAGGGCAGCTAAGTCTAAAATTTCGCGATCGTTCACATCTGGCACGACCACCACATTTAACTTAAGCGGATCAAAACCCACATCGTGCGCCGCTAAAATTCCCGCCCACACCTTTTCCCAGAGATTGCGCCCTGTAATCTGCCGAAACACATTGCGATCGAGGGAATCTAGACTAATATTAATGCGTCGTAAACCTGCCTCATACAAAGGCTGAGCTAATTCGCCGAGCATAAAGCCATTAGTGGTCATCGACAAATCTTCGACACCCTCTAAATTTGCGATCGCATCCACCAAGCTCACCAAATCTCGCCGCAATAGAGGCTCCCCGCCCGTAAGTCGAAATTTCTTAAAGCCAAGCGGAATAAATACTTCTTTTAATAACGCGATCAACTCAGCATTGGCAAGGGTTTCCTGCGCCAGAATATAATCGACTTCCGAGCCTTCAGGCATACAGTAAGTGCAACGAAAATTGCAGCGATCGATCAAACTGATGCGAAGGTAGTCAACAGTATTCACAGATTTATCTCTTTTGGGTTACTTTTTGTCCTGTACTTTAGGCGGCAACAGGTATTGCTTCATAAGCTTCAAGTTCAACATGCTCTTCCGAAAAGTCTTGGATTTCAGATTCTTTGTCCACTGTTATGGTGAGCTTTAGACCTAATCCTTTCAACCAATAGGCTAAACCATAGATTGCTTCTGCGCCTTGTTTTTGCAAAATTGTTTCGAGCGCTTCGGTATGAGTTGCTAGTTGCTCTGGGGCAAGGGCTTCGGCAACATTGCTGAGTGCTAGTTTGAGGAGGTTAGTTTCAATGTCTAATGGTTCATGATCTTCAAGATGAACTTCAAGATAGACGGCGGCATATTCAGGATCTTTAAGTCTGTCAATATGGTAAGGATGATAATCATCACTTGCTTTATAGGTTGCTTGATTCACATTAGTCATTATTTTGTCTCCTAAAGTCTTGCCAATAATCTCTTGCCTTGCGAATGTCTCGATTTTGGGTGCTTTTATCACCGCCGCATAACAGCAATACTACAACCGCTCCGATTTGACCAAAATAAATACGATAGCCGCCGCCATAATCAATTCGCAGTTCAAATACGCCATCACCGATAGGTTTACAGTCGCCAATATTTCCTGATTTTAAGCGATCGAGCCGTTGTTCGATTCTTGCCTGTGCGCGAATATCTCGCAGTGCGTTAAACCATTTATCAAAGGGGATTTCGCCCTCTGATGTTGTGTATTGCTTAATTTCTCTTGGTTGTGCGGTCATTTACGATTGCAATGCTTCTACTATTTTATCTCGGTAAGCTACCTGATTTCACTATGCAACAGGTCAATATATGATAGAAAAATAATTGAACAAGATGTGTTAAACCATGACCTCACAGTACGCCTATATACGCGGAACATTTCTCCCCCTCGAAGAGGCGACTATTAATATCCGCACCCATGCATTTTTATATGGTACGGCTGTTTTTGAAGGTATCAAGGCGTATTGGCTACCCGAAGAAAACCGCATGGCGGCTTTTCGTTTACAAGAGCATTACCAACGCCTGATCCAAAGTTGCCGCATTATTGGCTTACAACATCCCCTCGATGTTGAGACGATGATTCATCTCACCACGGAGTTAATCCAGCGCAATCAATGCAACTCGGCTACATATATTCGTCCGATTATCTACAAAGCTGATCTTCGGATTGGCCCAATTCTGAAAGTTCCTCATACCCATGATGATTTTTGCTTGTTCTCTGTGCCGATGGATGGCTACCTTGATACTAGCAATGGCATCAAAGTCGGTGTGTCTTCATGGCGACGTTTAGATGACAATGCGATTCCTGCTCGTGCGAAAGTGAATGGAGCTTATGTGAATACAGCACTCGCAAAAACTGATGGCTATGCTTCTGGGTTTGATGATGTTGTGGTTTTGACTAATGAAGGGCATGTTGCCGAAGGAAGTGCGATGAATCTCTTTTTGGTAAGAGATGGAAAACTAATCACTAGTTCGATTACTGACAATATTCTCGAAGGCATCACTCGCAGTTCGGTAATGGAGTTAGCCGCAAAGGAACTAGGACTAGAGACAGTATCGCGCACGATCGATCGCACTGAGCTATATATTTGTGATGAAGCTTTCTTTGTTGGCACGGCGACTGAACTCGCACCAATCACCAGTTTCGATCATCGTCCTGTCGGCGATGGAACCATCGGTGAGATCACGAAGAAGCTTCGCGACTTATACAGCAAGGCTGTCCAAGGGCTTTTGCCTGACTATCATCACTGGCTAACCAAAGTCTAATACTCAGAGGAGAGGCGGCGCTTTGC
>JAYUSC010000612.1:0-2835 GCA_043755885.1 Pseudanabaena sp.
AGCTTCTTTGGGTTTTATATTTAATTGCACCTAGCTACTTAGTCAAGAGAATAAATCTTTAAGAAACAGAGATATCTCTACTCGATCGCTGACATTAAAAAAGTCAAGAGGAATCTCTCCATCCAAGTGCCGACTGACTACATTAAAGCCCAGTCTCGCCCTGCGATAGTTGATCACTAAAGGGCTATTGGCTGGCAAAGGTGAACGCAACCATGCATCAAAACTAGGAGATTGCGCCATGCGATCGCTCATTGCTTTAACGATTGCTTCCGAACGTCGGTCGGGCAAACTACTCGTAGCAAATACATAGGCTCGTTCTAGTAACTTGTCACGCAAGCTGGGATTTAGCCATGCTGAAATTAGCATTTCTAGAGGGGTTTGAGGGTTTTGCTTGACTGATTGCAAGGCGTTAGCATCATTGGCGATCGCCTTGGCTAGTAAAACCGCAGTAGGATGCTCTGTTTGCTTGAGTTCGGCAACTGCATTAGGATTGCCATTCCACCATCTTAAGGTAGCAAGGTTTAAGGCTTTGCTAGGTGTATTGCGATAGAAGGTTTCCAAATTGGCGGCTACTTGCGGATAAAGACTCTGAAAAGGAGCATCTTTCCAAATGGGACTAGCCATGAAAATAGGATCATTAATTACTTCCGTAGTCATCGCAGTGACGGCTTCATTGGTTTTGCCTTGACGTAATAAACTCAATCCTAAGCCGAATGACAGCGATCGCTTATGGGGAACTAGTTCTAAACCACGGCGGAAATAAGTCTCTGCTTCTTGAGCCGAACTAGGTGACGATTCTCGGACGCTCAACCATGCGGCGGCGTTGTATCCTGCTTCGTTATTAGGATTGATTGCGATCGCAGTTTTAATCCATGCCAAACCTTCTTTTTGCCATGCGGATGACTGCGGCAACTGCGGATAGCTAATCGCAATCTCTGCTAAATTCCAGCCCAATTGATACGGATAGTAAGGCTCCCAAGGTGCAAATTGATGGGCGAATTTGAGCCGATCTTGGAACTTGTCGATCGCGGCAATCGCGTTAGGTAGATCTTCCTGCTTTGCGATCTCCAAATCTTTTTTTGCTCCTGACAAATAGATAAACCCAACACTTGAGGCTTGCCAAGCCATATTCACAGGAACTAGCCATGCGATCGCAGCTACTAAATAAACGGTAGCCATAGTTGCTAACCAAAGGCGCGGCTGCTTTTGATCACCGAGGCTAATCAATTCGCCCGTATGCCTTTGCCCTAAATAAGCCAAACAAGCAAATACAATCACCAAGCTGCCACTAATCGCAGGTACATCAAGCTGATAGTCGGTAATCGCTAACATGCCATAACCGACCAAACTGCCAAATAATCCATAGGTGATCGCTTGTTCCTGTCGATTGGCTTGCCAAGTATGAGATTTATGTAATTTGATAAATAAGGATATAAGCGCCACCAATAAAAACACAAAGGTAATTACTGCGCCGATCCCCAGTTCTGCCCAAAGATGCACGGGCGTACTATGTAACTGAAATAAAAGCTCGGCTTCTCGCCCAGCCCATTGCGGACGATATTGCTGATAGAGCATAATCGCGGAGCCTGCTCCTGCCCCAAATAGCCAATGATCTAAGCCGATTCTCCAGCCCACATCCGCGGCGATCGCTCTAAATAGCAATTCGCCTGAGCCTTGGGTGGGATTTGCGAAATTAGTAATTAATCCTGAAATTAGCGATCGCAAGCGATTATTTGTGGAAATCAAAAATGCTAGTAGGGCGATCGCACCACCGCTCCCGAAAGTGACTAACCAACGACTACCCCTGCCACGTAACAAAGCCACAATAATTCCATACAAAATTATCGCGCCCAGTCCCAAAAATCCGCCCCGTGAGCTGGTGGTATACAAATCGACTAAGCCTAAACCAATCCCTGTTAGCCATAGAGATCGCCATATTCCTGTCTGCGCGATCGCCAAACTCGCAAAAATTGGTAAAACCAACATCAAAAATCCCGCTACATAATTTTGATGTCCCATCGGAGCCCAATTGCGAGATTGCAAATCCGAAAAATCGTAACTAAGATTTAGCCCCCATTGATTTAGCTTGGCAAAATTATTTAATTGTGGCAGCCATACCTGAGTGCTCCACAACAATAAACTTGCGATAATCACCAAAAATCCTAATAAGCCTTGAAAGCGCAAAATCGGTAAAATTTTTGACTCAAGACTCTTCCCCTCTTGACGGGAATGTTGATGTGATTCTCTATACAAAAAATTATTAGTTACATACAACGCAATGAAATAGCCAAAAGCAGTCAGGCTATACCACATCCCTTGATTAGGAAACCGTGAAAACATTGTCGATAGGCTCAGTGTTACTAAACCCGACCCGATCGCCCAGTCAAAGCCACTACCTAATAAATAAAATGGTTTCTCGCGCCGCCATAGATTTAGCAACCCCGCGATCGCAAAGCATAACAATCCCGCTTGCCATAGCAACACCCAAGGGAAAGCCACCATCCGCGTACTACTATCGGGCAGTATGGTGAATAAAATATAGGCGGCGAAGCCTAACTGGACGATTAACCAACCTGTACTCATAAAATTTGGTAGACCAATTTCGCAAAATAATCAGTGACTGACAGACTTAAATTATGTCAGCAATGCTTAGTTACAGCAATTTGCTTTCAAACCCGCCACAAATAAGAATATAAAACCCATTGCGGGGCTATTGGCTTAACGCCAACGTCTCGTACGCGCCCTGCGACCCTTTATGTGGCGGGTTTGAAATAATTGCTGTAAGTAGTAGGTAAGGAATGAAAATTTAATAAAACCCCAAATTGGTTCGGCGGG
>JAYUSC010000613.1:0-2834 GCA_043755885.1 Pseudanabaena sp.
TGTAGACGCGAGGTTTTTAGCGGCTAAGCGATAAACGACAATATCGCCTGGTTCGGCGGCGGCGCGATCGCTTGTTTTTAAGAGTTGAATTGCTTCGGATTCGCAAGAAGCGATGCTGAGATTATTGACTGCCACAGCTAAGCTTAAACCCACGGTTTCGGCATTAGAGATATTAATAACTCCAGTTGTAGAAGTAGCTTCACTCAAAGCCGAGATCGGCTCCCCATCTAAAGATGTGGCTGTGTAGCTAGCAACATTACCATTCCGTGCAGTGATTGTAATTCTAATCCGTCGTTCGGCTAGGAGCGAGTTGGCTGGTGGTTTCACAGCCAGAATGTATTCCCTCCCCACATCAACTTGTCCACGACCGACATCCAGTAAAAAGTTAAATTTGCCAGAATCGCTACTGGCTAAGAAAAAAGGATTGGCGTTAAAGAAATTTGGTGATAGCCCAACTATTTGTTTCGCTTTGGGTGGTACTGTCGCTGTTAGCGAAATCGGTACACCAATGTCACCAGTGGCGTTGAGTAATTCATACAATCCCACACTAAAGCCTGTGTAGTCTGGTAATAGCCCCCCATTACAGGAAGTTAATGAGCCAAATGGATCAATTAGAGGGTCTACATTGGGACCAGCAATAGCAGGTGCTACTGCTGATGGATGAGAAACAGCACCCTGAATAACTTGTCCTGAATCGCTAGCAGTGTAGGTATATGTGGCCGTATTCCTAAATGATTTGACGACTGGCTGAGTCCAACCAAACTCACATACTTGAGACGAGGTAAACAGAAATATCGCAGTAAGGCTTAAACTGTTTCGTAGAAAATTCTGTTTTATTATGCAACTTCGAGTCTTCATTTCTAACAGTTAACCTTAAATACGCTAAATCTCGGTTCGAGAAAGTGTGTATAGATTTGCAGCGCTTTGCTCTCAAATCTATACCAGTGAATCTTTTGAAAGTGTTGCTTCAAAACACTTTCATAACACTTTCAAAAGATTTCTTGTGATTCGTTTAATCGGAAATCACTGTAAGTTAGCGATCGACTCTTGCACCGATCGCTAATTATTTTCTCTAGCGAATGCGAACTTGATATGTGGCATAAGCAACCGTTTTAGCTGAGAAGTTATCGCCAAAGCTCCATCGAACATTAGTGTACATACTGTCAGGAGCAGGACGAGTGGCTATTTCGCCATTTTCTAGCTTCACCCGAATTGTGGGTTTTTCGCTGTAGGTTTTACCGCCATCAATGCTGTAGTCTAGTTTTGCGCCTTCCACTTTTGGTAAAGTTGCTGAGCCTAAGACATAAACTGAACCTTTGGGAATTGGTTGTTTGACAATCAATTTCTTGATTTGCCGATCGCTAATATTGCTAGCAGTCACAACATAGCGAATGTTCTCACCTGGGCGAAGTGTGGCATTTTCTGGTAGTGGCTTCCAATCAACACGTCCAGACGCAGTTGCGATGATTGATTGCCGCTCAGCCGCAAGTTTGAGTTGGACTGGAGATTCTTGCTTAGTTGTTTGGGCGATCGCAGGATCGCTTGTTTGCAAACTAGCTAAGCTGGGCATTACCGCAGCAAAAGCGATAGAAGACAAAAGGGCGATCGCGCCCAAACCGATAATATCTAAACGTTTCATTTAACTCACCTGATTTATTAATAATAAACAGTAGTGACTTAGGGATTGGGATAAACAGCGTTCATTCCAATCCCTAAGTCAGGTTCGATCAATTAGTTGACCTTACGTTGGAATGTAAATGTGCCAAATCCTGCTGGTGCTAGAGTCGGTACTTTGTCTATATATCTAGTGATAGCAGGGTCTGTCGTCGCCGAGACAGTGCCATTGACAAAGTAAGTGATGACTGCACCTGCTGTAGCATCAACTGCGCTGCTAATCACATTGGTCGTAAATGTAGCCCAGTTATTAGGAAGCACAGCACCATCTTCTGTGATTGTGATGTTGTTCGCATTCAAGACCACATTTCCACTTCCACTTGCAGCAGTGGAAATATTTCTGTAGGTAATGACATACTCAATAATGTTGCCAGGGGCTGGAGTCTTATTTGTAGTACTCAATGTACCGTCTGCTGGCACGCTCAAGGCTGGTCCTGTTCCCACTAAGATGCGAGACTGCTTGGCTAGATTCAAGTAACCAGTGTAAACACGGTCAATCTTAATGTTGAATGGAGTATCTTCTGCCGCAACATTCTTAAATCCAGCCGTGGCAGGATTACTATCGACATAGGCAACAATTGGCACAGAGTAGCCAACCGTTATTGCCGAACCTGCTGGAAGATCGATAATGACGTTGTAGTCTTGAGACGAGCCAACTGTTAAGGAAGCAATTTTGATGGGAGTTGCTGTGACATCCGCTACACCACCTGTGGTGCTAGAAGTCAAGACAAAGTTTCCAGCATTCAGAGTGTAGAGGGCTGTTCGACCTGTACCTGCGGGTGTAGAACCAACAGGATAAGCAATTCTGACAGTTGTGCCATTGATCAGGGGTGCACCATTTTGCGCCGTAGTAAGCTCGTAATCTGTAAGAGCTTTCACAGGAGTAGGAGCCGCCGCCGCCTTAGCTGCGGATATCGGTTCTAGAATCACGTTATCCAACTTTTGGGTGTTGCTAGGAGGATTCTGCACCGTGTTGATGAAGGTGATCTCGGCAGGATTGTATACATTAGGGGTAATACCATCAGCTTGGAATGGAGATACGCCAACAGGAACATCAGTAGCAGACTTGTTCACAAAGTCAGTATTGTTGGTCGCATCTGGACCGATCGCACCTGGTTGTCCAGCAGGACCGTTCAAGATGATACCTGGAGGGTTAATTG
>JAYUSC010000614.1:0-2822 GCA_043755885.1 Pseudanabaena sp.
CACAAACTATTCAAAAACCGTATGCGACAAAAATTAAGAGACGATCCAATCGTGGCTAATTAAAATTATCCAAATAGCATAAAGAAATCTAAAATGACATCTCCAAAATGATGAGTTTTTGCGAAGCCGCGCTACAGACAATTGGTTTTTATTTCGCACTTAACAAGCAGCAGACCCTACTACATCAGTGCTAACATTGCGTGATATATAACGAGAAAAAAGTCAAAACGGAAGTAGATTATAGATGGAAGCCGTAACAAAAATTATCCCTTTTTATGGCAGGGAAATTAAATTAAGAATTGGCACTTTTGCACCCCAAGCTGGCGGCTCAGTATTAGTCCAGTGTGGGGAGACTGCAATATTAGTGACAGCGACCAGAGGTCCTGCTCGTGACGGTGTTGATTTTGTGCCACTGCTGGTTGATTATGAAGAACGCCTGTATGCAGCAGGGCGTATCCCTGGCGGGTTCTTGCGTCGTGAAGGTCGTCCCCCCGAAAAAGCAACTCTCACTTGCCGCTTGATCGATCGCCCCATGCGTCCTTTGTTTCCTAGCTGGTTGCGCGATGATGTGCAAATCGTCGCCACCACGATGGCAATCGACGAAAAAGTACCACCTGACGTTTTAGCGGTGACGGGTGCATCGATCGCAGCCTTGATCGCGGGGCTACCATTCATGGGACCAATGGCGGGCGTTCGCGTTGGTTTAGTTGGTGATGAATTTATCATTAACCCCACCTATGCCGAAGTTGAAGCAGGGGATCTCGATCTGGTAGTTGCTGGAACTGCTGAAGGGATCATCATGGTCGAAGCTGGGGCTAACCAATTGCCCGAAGCCGACATGATCGAAGCGATCGACTTTGGTTATGAAGCCGTACTTGAACTAATCAAAGCTCAAATCGACTTGCTCCAAGAGTTAGGGATCGCGCTACCAACAATCGTCAATCCTGAAACCGATCTCACCCTCGAAAACTTTATTACCAAGACGGTCAAAGATAAAGTTGCTCAAGTTGTTGCTAGTTGCGAAAAAGATCGCAGTATCCGCGATGCTAACCTTGATGCGATTAAGGCTGAGCTTCTAGCTGCGATCGCAGCTTTGCCAGATGAAGATCCTGTGAAATTGGTTGCTGATAAGAAAGTGATCAGCGCCACTTATAAAGATCTCACCAAAAAGCTGATGCGCCTCCAAGTAATCGAGCAGAGCGTGCGTATTGACGGACGTAAACTCGACGAAGTGCGCCCGATCTGGACAGAAGTGGGTGTCATCCCTCGCGTGCATGGTAGTGGTTTGTTCAATCGTGGTTTGACCCAAGTATTGACGATCGCAACTCTTGGCACACCAGGGGATGCACAGGAAATGGACGATCTGCATCCTGACGCGAAGAAGCGTTATATGCACCATTACAACTTCCCGCCCTACTCCGTTGGTGAAGCTAGACCAATGCGATCGGCTGGTCGTCGCGAAATTGGTCACGGAGCCTTGGCGGAACGCGCTCTTTTGCCAGTCTTACCATCCAAAGCCGAATTCCCCTATGTTCTACGTCTAGTCTCGGAAGTTCTATCTTCCAATGGCTCGACCTCGATGGGTTCTGTCTGCGGTTCGACTCTCGCGCTGATGGATGCAGGTGTCCCGATCTCCAAGCCAGTAAGTGGTGTGGCAATGGGCTTGATCAAGGAAGGCGATGAAGTTCGCATTCTTACTGACATTCAAGGGATTGAAGATTTCCTTGGCGACATGGACTTCAAGGTTGCGGGTACTGATACAGGTATCACCGCTCTGCAAATGGACATGAAGATCACGAGCATCTCCATGGATACCGTCCGCGCTGCTGTGATGCAAGCCAAGACTGGTCGCGCTCACATCATGGGCAAGATGCTGGAATTGCTTTCTGCACCAAGACCTCAGCTTTCGCCCTATGCACCACGCTTACTGACCATTCGCATCGATCCTGAACAAATCGGCATGATCATTGGACCTGGTGGTAAGAACATCAAGGGCATCACTGAGGAAACTGGAGCCAAAATCGACATCGAAGACGATGGCACAGTGATGATTTCGTCGATGAGTGGTGAAGGCGCACTCAAAGCCAAGCGCATCATCGAAAACATGACTCGTCGTGTCGGTTCGGGTGATGTCTATCTCGGTCATGTAACACGCATTATTCCGATTGGAGCATTTGTGGAATTCCTACCTGGAAAGGAAGGAATGGTACATATTTCCCAGTTGGCGGAAGGTCGTGTAGGCAAGGTCGAAGATGAAGTCGCCGTTGGTGATGAAGTCTTGATCAAGATCCGCGAAGTTGACAATCGCGGACGCTTTAACCTAACTCGTCTGGGCATTCACCCCGATGAAGCCGCCGCCGCACGCACTGCTGCCGCTGCCGCCGCTGCTGAATAAATCAAAAAAAGGGGGGATGTGCAAAGCACATCCCCCCTTTTTTTGGCAACAATTTTGTGATAGAAATTAACAAGCATCAAGTAAAAAGTATTGAGGGGGTGTGTGAAGCAATGATTGTGAAAGAATTAGATCGCATCGAAACAAGTGATAAATTTGAACAGGCTGGATATAATGCGGAATCTCAGTTAGCTTTTTATCTCAGTCGTGAATTTAAAGGCGATCCACAGTTTCTGATTTTTAATAATTTACGTTTAGAAAAAGCAGGGGATGCTTGTCAGATCGATCATTTGATACTTCATCGTTATGGAATCGTCATTATTGAGAGCAAAAGCGTCACAACTCGCATCGAGGTAAATGAACTCGGTGAGTGGAAGCGTTGGTTTAGTACTTGGCAAGGAATGCCTTCACCAATTTTGCAAGCTCAGAG
>JAYUSC010000615.1:0-6601 GCA_043755885.1 Pseudanabaena sp.
CGCGAAGCGCCGCCCTACATTTGTAGATAATTACCGATAATCCTGATCTTGAACCATCGCTAGTCTCGCCGCCTTATCCATGCCATATTTAGGATTACAGAAGCGATTCAGTTGTCCTTCAAAATAATGGCGATTTGCCAAGAGATGTTTCGGATTAGGATCATCTAATGGATAGAGCAGCGCCGCTCTTCCTGCCTGAATTACTGCTGAAGTAACGTTGTACATCGATCGCTGAAAACTGACAGCTAACTGAATTAGCATGTCATCTTCACCGCGACAATGCTGCTTGTAATAGTCCACTAAATACTGCGGCAAGAAGTGGTACATATCCTGATGCAGCAACGTGGGCGGAATACCTGCGGAACCGACAGGGAACTTATCCGCATACAAAATTCCGTAATGGAAATCATTCTGATCATTAGGAATTTCATGGGCTTGGGCGTTGTAGGACTTTGTGCCACGGAAAGGCGAGGTGCGATAAAACACTGCCTCGACATAGGGGAAAGCTGCCTCATAGAGCCAAGTGAATCCTTTAGATTTAGGGACAATATCAATCCATTCATCGCCAATCTTGACACGGTGATAGATGGGACGACCTGCGATCGCAAAAATGCCATTCACCAAAAAGTCCATCGCATCGGGAACGCCCTTAAAGCCGCCTTCATCGTAAATATCGGACATCTCGAAAAATACGGGAGCCATGATTTCCCAAAATAGTCCTAGTACCGAAGTCATGGTGGATTGACGACATTGCTCTAGGAACATATCAGGGAAAAGCTTATATAGCCCCAACATCACAGGATTGTTTTTAAAGAAAGCCCGAATTGCGCGATCGGCATTCTGCTTATATTCTTCAGAATCCATGTAAGGCTCTAGCTCGCCGCCCATACCACGATGCCAAAGCATGGCTCGCATACATTCCTCAGCGAACTCCATGTTAATGCGATCGTGATAGAGATGATGGAAGATCTTGGGGATTTTGGCTTTGAGTTCGCCTTTGTTCATAAAATCTAGCAATTCGGGATGTGCTGTCGCTGCACCGCGCCAGAATCGCAAATCTGCATCATCACCAGCATAGTGATTAGGCAAATCCAAATATTCTTGGGGAATAAAATATTTAAAAGCAGGAATTGGCTCTAAAAATACTTGTTCAGCTATGTATAGCAAATCCCGCCAATAGAAGTCCATCGGTACGGCATAGGCTTTGTAAAGCCCAATAATCTGCATCAGATTTTCGGGTGTATCAGGCAGCATTGAGCCACCTGCTTCGAGGCGATGAATGATCTCTGCATAAGGATGCGTGGAAGGCGGCAATTTGGTTGTGGGTTCAATTAGAGTCGTGGTCATAATTTATTCCTCTATATTTGCTTCTAAAATTGTTTCTAAAGCTGGTTCTGATAAGGCAACATCTTCATAAATTGCATCCATGGAAATCTGGAGATTTATACTTTGCAATTCGATCGATTCTCCTGCGGTATAGGTTTGCAATAGCCAGAATTTCCCATTGCGGCGAAATACTTCTACTCGCTGTTCCCATTGGCTGATCAATACATATTCCTGTAATGATTGGATCGTTTGATAGTTAGCAAACTTGACACCGCGATCTTTTGATTCTGTTGATTCCGATAGCACCTCAATAATGAGACAGGGATAATTTTTTTGTTTTTTATTAAAGCGATCGCGCTCATCACAAGTCACTAAGAGATCGGGGTAGTAGTAAATTTTTTTTGAAGCAATGTTTAACCGCATATCTGAGGGAAACAGCTTGCAATCTTTACCACGCAAATGATTGGAAAGGATCACAGTTAAGTTATTTGTGATATCAATGTGATCCTCATTAGCACCAGCCATCGCATACACTTTTCCATCGACATACTCATGCTTTTCTTCTTGCTGCTCTTCCCATTGCAAGTAGTCATCGGCAGAGAAATAGTTGTGAGGTACGGCAATCATCTGGGATCTCTCCTAAAAGCTAAGCATATTTTCTCATGGGTTGAGTATATCCTGTTCTTTATTAATCAGACTAGATGTAGCGACAAGAGCGGGTTGAGGAACGCGATCGATGAGTTGAATCGCACTTGCCTCGCTCCAACGCACTAACCATGATGGTTGCACTCCCAAAATCACAATTAAGGCTGTCAAAATCAATGCGGGAACTTGCTCGATTCCACTAACTTTAGGGTAGTAAGCGGTCTTGTTATCCAACTTACCGAAGCAAGTCCGATTCAGCAGAATTACGAAATAGACCGCAGTAAGTCCAGTACCAATAATCGAGAAGATCGTGGGAATCGGGAATTTGCTAAAGCTACCTTGGAAAATCAGGAACTCTGAGATGAATCCCACGAGGCCAGGAATACCTGCGCTAGCCATACCGCCTAAGATTAGCAAGGCACTGGTGGAAGGCAAACCACGGATGGGATTTAGTAAGCCATTAAGAACATCGAGATCTCTTGTGCCGACTTTCTCTTCGATGATACCGACTAAATAGAACAGTAGCGCCAATACTAAACCATGACTGACCATTTGAATGATGCCGCCAACCATGCTTAGCGGTGTGGCGGCTGCGGCGGCGAGGAGAATATAGCTCATGTGACCGATGGAGCTATAGGCGACCATGCGTTTGATGTCCTTTTGGGCGATCGCAACCATTGCACCATAGAGAATTCCTAAACCTGCCCAAAGCGCGATCCAAGGTGATAGCAACGCCCAAGCATCAGGAAATAGTCCGACACAAAAGCGAAATAGTCCATAGGTTCCGAGTTTGGCGACAATGCCGCCGAGCATCATCACGGTTGGGGTGGTTGACTCGACATAGGCATCGGGTAGCCATGTATGAAATGGCACGAAAGGAGCTTTAATCGTGAAGCCTAATAGCAATACAACTAGGAGCGTGACTTGAATCTCAATCGGTAATGAGAGAGTTTGCAAGGTCGCATAGTCAAAAACTGGAGTGGGGTTAGCAGTTAGCCATCCTAGGGCAAGGAATCCGACTAAAACGAGGATGCCTGAAATCGCGGTGAAGATCAAGAACTTCGTCGCTGCATAACTGCGCTGTGCGCCGCCCCAAACTGCGATAACTAGATAGAGGGGAATCAGTTCTATTTCGTAAAAAAGTACAAATAGCAGCGTATTCGTCGAGAGAATTGCGCCACTAACACCCGCATGAATCAAGAGCATTAATATATGAAAGAGTTGGTTGCGTTCTTTGATTTGCCGATCGCAAAAACAAACGATTAACCAAGTCAGAAATCCATTTAAAACCACTAGGGGCAAGGATAACCCATCAACTCCGAGGCTGTAGTTTAAGCCAAGACTTTCTAGCCAAGGTAGATTTTCTGATAATTGGAAACCCGAAATCTTGATGTCAAATTGACTCAAAAGTACAAAATCAAGAATCAAGATCGCCGTCGCAATAATCGCCGATCCTTTTTTGACTTGAGTTTGCGGCAGAAATGCGATTGCTAAAGCACCGATCACTGGTAGCCAAATTAAAGCACTGAGCATAGTTTTTTCCTAAATTAAAGATTATGCCCTCACCCCTAGCCCCTCTCCCTAGGGGCTACCGTATACACACAAGTAAAGTAATTTCTCAAATCCCAGAAATAACCTCTCCCTAGCCCTCCCCTTGCAAAGAGGAGGGAACGAATTTCTAGTCTTCCCCCTTTGCAAGGGGGAATTAAAGGGGGTTTTGAGACTTGTGTGTGCACGGTAGCCCTAGGGGAGAGGGGAACAAGATTTTCTTCCTCCCCCTCTCCCCTAGGGAGAGGGGGCTGGGGGGTGAGGGTCTTTATAACGTCTGATTGAACAGTAATAAAAGTAGAACGCCAATGCCGACCATGATCGTCAGGGTATAGAGTTGTAACTGACCAAAGGTGCTGTAGCGAAGATTTTGACCACTAAATAGAGTCGCTAATCCAAAGAAATTGCCTACGCCATCAACAAAAAAGCGATCGAACCAACACATTCCTTTCGAGACACCATCCACTAGTCCTACAATCGTGACTTTGTAGAGTTTTGGAGTATAGAAATCATTGGCAAAGAATTTTTGTAAACCCAGCCAAGGCAGAGTTACAGGCTTCGCAACTTGCTGATTGAGATAGAGATATCCACCTGTCGCTAGCCCTGCGATACTGGAGCCGCTTAATAAAAGAGCGTTAGGACTAAGTATCAGTGACCAATCAGTGATAACGCCCCAAGCCGTCAGCATTTGCGGAACATGTAACACGACACCTGCGAAAATCGTCATCGGTAAAACGATCAGCCATAGAGGTTCTACGGATCTTTCGGTCATTTGCTTGGGTTTACCGCCCCAAATCAGTCCGAACACCCGCATCAAACTGAACGCCATCAAGCCATTAATCAATAGTACTAACTCGGCTAAAGCGGGATGGTCTTGCCAGAGATAGGAAATCAAATCGACCAGCGCCCAGAATCCACCCAAAGGCGGAAATCCAATCAAACCGATCGCACCGACTAAAAAGCAGATTCCTGAAATCGGACGACGACTCCATAAACCGCCCATCAGGGTCAAGTCTTGGCTGATGCTATTGGAAATAATGCTACCCACAGACACGAGCAGTAACGAGATCGCTAAAGCATGGGACACAATCAAAATATAAGCACTATGGGTATCGCCGACACCAACGGCGATAAAGATTAGCCCCATAAAGGCGCTGGTTAAATAAGACAGCGATCGCTTCACATCGATTTGCGCGATCGCAATTAATGTTGCGCCCAATGCTGTTGCTGAACCAACGGCAATGATTACCTGCTGTGTCAAGGGCGACAGCGCAAAAAGAGGTTGCAGTTTTATCAGTATCCAAGCACCAGTGGCAACCACGACGGAATTACGCAAAATCGTACTGGGTAATGGTCCCTCCATTGCTTCATCTAACCAAAGATGCAAAGGAAATTGAGCGCATTTTCCCATCGGTCCCACCATCAGCGCCAGAGTTACCAAGGTGATTGTGGTTGAATCGACATCTGTAGTTTTCGCCCATTCGGCTAGCTCCGTAAAATTCCAAGAACCAGCCAATGGCAATAAACCAACCACACCCACTAATAAAAATAAATCACCAACCCGCTTAGTCAAAAACGCATCTCGCGCCCCTGTGACCACCAGCGATTGGTTATACCAAATTCCCACGAGGAGGTAAGTACCTAGTGTCAAAATTTCCAGAATCATATAGCTGAAAAATAGGGAATCACATAGTACCAAGGCGCACATCCCTGCCTCAAAAAGTGCTAGCAGCGCATAAAAGCGTCCCCAGCCCCAATCCATTTCCATATAGCCGACCGCATAAATCTCGGCAAACAGGTTAATGCCTGTAACCAGCACGATCGCACCAATATTGATCACCGAAATCTGTAAGTCGATGCTAAAGTCTAGCCCGCCCACCGTTAGCCAAGGGAAAGATAGTAAGCGTGCTGGCTGTCCCCAAGCTACAGTCAAAGCTGCGATCGCATGAACCAATGAACACAGGGTCATGAAAATGTTGATGTAGCCCGCTGGTCTGGGTCCTGTCTTGCGGGTGATGCTAGGAAACCAGATGATCGATAGCATCGCCCCGATTAGGGAGTAGCAGGGAATCAGCCAGATCGTGTCCAGCCAGTTGTTTATCATATTAAGTCTATCTATTTGTAAAAAATCATAATTAAATTTCTATGATTATTGCAAAGATTAGTCTAAATGAAAATAGCTTTAACCATCATTTTTTATCTATGAATATGATAAGCAAAAAGGAGTGCAACGCACTCCTTTTTGCTTTTTCTAATAATCATCTCTAACCGCAAACGTAATCGTTTGCTTTGTCACCACATTGATTACCGTATTCGTTTCAATCACGGTCACCTGTGGCGCTGTGACATTACCAATTAGCACTGATGCAGCCGCACCACCGAGAATATCAATAATCTGCACATTGCCACGCAATACCCCACCAAGTACAGCTCCTGCGGCTCCACCAATACCAGCATCAGTCAAAATTGCACCCGCACCAGTTTCACGGGGATCTTTCGTATCATTAATTAAAGCCGATTCAGCTTGCAGTTTGACCGTTGCGCCACGACTAGTAAACTTTTGAGCGACAAACCGAGAACCACCCTCCGCAGGTACAAACTGCCCATCGATCACTGCCCCCGCAGGAATCAAGACTGTGCCATTATTGGCGGCGATATCTTGGGCAACCAAGAGACTTGCCGCCACAGTTTCACCCTTGGCAATATAAAGAGTATCTTGGCGATTAATTTTAGTGGCGATCGCTTGACCAGTAGGTAAAGCCAAAGTCGAGCGAAACAATTGAGCAACTTGCGTTTGAGGAGCTTGAGACTTAGCCTGCGATCGCCTTGAAGCTGCAACACTCGGACTCGCAATTAGCAAAGAAGTAGCAGCTATGCTAATCACCATACTTATCGACGAAATAGCTGCTAATTTTGAAATATTTTTTGAAATATGTTTAGCACTCATAAATGCCTCAGGGTACGCCCATAAGTTCTACCCAGACATGACTAGCCAAGATTAATTTTTGTTCCGATTGCGATCGCAAGTTCACTCATCTAAAAACTAATTGCGATTGCCACAACATATTTGGGATCAATTATT